>DASSFA010000322.1:0-2928 GCA_035694895.1 Rhodanobacteraceae bacterium
GACTTGTTGCTTGTTCACCGTGTCCTGAAACACGCCGCCCGGCTCGGCAATGTACGCTGACGCCCTTGGATCCACGGTATTGTGACCGAAGATGTCCATCGGAATGCATCCGGCCGCACGCGCGGCGGGATCGCGGCAGACGATATCGACGCCCAGGACATTGCCGGGCCCGACGCGAATGGCGTCGATGGCATTGTTCAGATTGGCGATGAGGATGTTCTGGGACTGATTGAAGTCGTGCAGACGGCCGTAGACGTAGCTCGCTTCCCAATTGTACTTGCCCAGCAGCGTGCCCTTGAACCCGGTCGCGACCCGGAAGGTATGGCGGTCCGCGTGGTTGCTTCGGTCGAACACCTCATTCAGCCGACGCCGGAACGCGATGCCGGTGATTCCCGCACCGTTGGCATTGGCTGCTGTAATCGCCGCGGCGACGTCGGCGGGGATGAATGGATTATCGAGCGAAATATCGGCGATGCCTGGAATGGGCACGCTGCCAGAGCTTACGCTGCTCAGCGCCAGCGGCTCCTCCGCCGCATTCGCCTTTACGTGCGAATAAGTGAGCTCCGCAAAGAAGCGAACGGCCGGGGTGACGTCGAAGTTGGCGATGCCGGTCGCGAGCTCACGCTTGAGCGGAACCGAGATCAGTCGAAGCGCGTCCCGGTTGAACCCAAAGTCGCCTCTGAACCCGTTCACCAATCCGTTAGCCTGATCGAAGGTGAACAGGTTGGTAGCACCACCCCCGAAATCGCTCGTCAGAATGCTGGGATGGGCGCCGATGACGTTGAAACGGCCCTGTGGCGCGAAACTCGAATACCAAGCGGGGCCGCAGATCTCGGGGACGCCGGTGACTGGATCCGGGAAGAAAGCAAAGCCGCAGTCCTGCTGGGAGATGCTGCGGTTGCGCGACGGAAGACCTTCGTCCTTGTCCCAGCTGAAGTTGCCGATGAGGTGCAGGCGGTCGCCGAACAGGCTCTGGCCGGCGGTCAAGCTGGCGAGATAGTTGGAATCATCGCCGCGGAAGGTCTGGCCACCCTGCGCGCGGAGTTGAATGCCGTCGAAGCGGTCCTTGAGGATGAAGTTCACGACGCCGGCGACGGCATCGGAACCGTAAACCGCCGACGAACCGCCGGTCACCACCTCGACGCGGTCAAGGAAGTCCGTCGGGATGTTGTTGATGTCGACCTGCGGATTGCCGGCGAAGCCGCCTACAAACCGGCGACCATTCACCAGCACAAGCGTGCGGGAAAAGCCCAGTCCGCGCAGGTTGATGCTGGATGTTCCGGTCCCCGACGTCAAAAAGTTGGTGTTGGTACGCGTGGCGCCGATCGCCACCTGCGGCAGCTCGTTGATCGTATCTGAGACGTTTGCCGCGGCGTCCTGCAGCAGCGCCTGCTGCCCGAGCACCGCGACCGGAACGGGTGACTCAATCTCCGGACGTTTGATGCGCGAACCGGTGACCACGATCGCTTGCTCGCTGCCGGGCGGCGTCTGGTTCTGGTTAGCGCTTGGAAGTCCAGTGCGATTGACCGTCTCCGCCGGCGTCGTCTGGTCGGTCGTGGACGGCGTCGGCTGCGTCGCCGGCTGCGTGTCCTGAGTGCCGGTCGGCTGAGCCGCGGCGGCGGGCATCGCGAACGCCGCCGCCATCGCAATTGCGGATGCGCTGACGGTCAGTCGTGAAAGGCAAAAATCGTGCATTTGTGGGATCCCCTGCAAATTCTCGTGCAGGGAACATCAACGGGGCTCCCGTCATCAACTTCGCGCGGCTCCATTCGCTGCGCGGGCAACGCCACTCACTGCATTCCCACCGTTGCTGCTGCCATCGCGCAACAGCAGCAGGCCCGTCGGCCCGATCTCACAAGCCGAAAGTGCATCCGCTGCAGACAGGCTGCCGTCCACAGCACGCGTGTCGATGCGCGCCCCCCATCGATCATCAATCACTCGCAGAAACCGCCTTCGGAGTTCATGCAGTGAACCGAAACAGTGCGCGCCGGTCCATGAAACGCGAACCGCTGCCGACATGCGCCATCGCTCACAATGCCGCCGCCGCCACGCGCTTGTCCGAAGCCTCATCACTCGAGAGGCGACGTGCACCGCAAAGTGAACTCGGCACTAGTTTGCGGTTGCAATTCGCATGCAACTTGCGCCTGTTGAGAATGGAACGGGGGTGGACGCAGTCGGATCTGGCAAGTCTGTCCGGCCTCGGAAGGTCCTTCATCAGCCAGATCGAGCGGGGGCACTTCAGCGTCACGCTCGAAACCATCGGTGCGCTGTGCACTGCGCTCGGGATTGCGCCGGCCGCTCTCATCCAATCTGTCGACCACCGAGCCTCCCGAGCGATCATGCGTCGCTAGCTGGAGCGGCGCCTCGACCAGCTTTCCTTGCCAGCCCTGACGTCTGGCGGCACAGGTTCTCGTTGATGAGCCTTGCAAGGGTCACCTGCGCGTTCCTTTTGCTGTTCGCGGCGCCTGTCTGCGCGCAGGTCGTCCAGCCGGCGGGCCCGCGCCCGCCCAATCTCAAAGCTCTGCCCATGGCGGTGCACGGGCGCGTGCTGCGCGAAGGAAGTGACTTCGTGCGGCAGTGGCCCGGCACCTATTTCGAAACAGCCTTTCGCGGCAGCTCGGCCTTCTTCCGCGTGGGTCCAGGCGAAGTGAGCTTGCGCATTCGCGTGGACGGCCGACCTCCCATCGCACTCGTGAAGCCCTCGCCCGGGCTCTATCGGGTCGGCGGCTTGGCAGCCGGCGCTCACCGGCTGCGCATCGATGTCGCGAGCGAGAGCCAAGCCGGTGTGACGGTGTTTGGCGGCTATTACGCTCCGGCGGGAGTCACCTCCTTGCCTACGCCGAAACGGCGCAAGTCCATCGAATTCATCGGCGACTCCCACACTGTGGGCTACGGCAATACGTCACCAAGCCGGCAGTGCACGGAAGA
>DASSFA010000323.1:0-8352 GCA_035694895.1 Rhodanobacteraceae bacterium
CCCAATTCGACGTCATCGTCATCGGCGGCGGTCCCGCCGGCTACCACGCCGCGATCCGCGCCGCGCAACTGGGCCTGAAGGTCGCCTGCATCGACGGCTTCAAGGGCAAGGACGGCAAGCAGGCGCTCGGCGGCACCTGCCTCAATGTCGGTTGCATTCCTTCCAAGGCATTGCTCGATTCATCCAAGCAGTTCTGGAACCTCGCGCACAACCTGCCCGTACACGGCATCAGCGTCGAGAACGCGAAAGTGGACATGGCGGCGTTCATCGGGCGCAAGGACAAGATAGTCAAGCAGTTCACCGGCGGCGTGGCGATGCTGTTCAAGGCCAACAAGATCACGCCGTTCTTCGGCATGGGCAAGCTGCTGAAGGGCAACCAGGTCGAGATCACGGGCGCGGATGGCGGCAAGCAGACGATTTCCGGGGCCAACGTGATCATCGCCACCGGTTCCGTCCCGATCGAGTTGCCGTTCGCGAAGTTCGACGGCAAATACATCGTGGACAACGCCGGCGCGCTGGACTTCCAGGCTGTCCCGAAGCGCCTCGGCGTGATCGGCGCCGGCGTGATCGGACTCGAGCTGGGCTCGGTGTGGAAGCGCCTCGGCGCGCAGGTCACCATCCTCGAAGCGCTGCCGGATTTCCTCGGCGCGGCCGATGCCGACATCGCCAAGGCGGCCGCGCGCGAGTTCAAGAAGCAGGAACTCGACATCAAGCTCGGCGCCAAGGTCGGCAAGGCCGAGGTAAAGAAGAACGCCGTCGAAGTCACCTATTCCGACAAGGACGGCGAACACACATTGACCGTGGACAAGCTGCTCGTCGCGGTCGGCCGGCGCGCGTACACCACGGACCTGCTCGGCGATGGCACCGGCGTGAAGACCGACGAGCGCGGGCGCATCGTGGTGGACGAGCACTGCTGGACCGGCGTGGACGGCGTGTGGGCCGTCGGTGACTGCGTGCGCGGTGCGATGCTGGCGCACAAGGGCTTCGAGGAAGGCGTGATGGTCGCCGAGCTGATCGCCGGCAAATCCGGCCACGTGGATTACGACATCATCCCGTGGGTGATCTACACCGAGCCGGAGATCGCCTGGGCCGGCAAGACCGAACAGCAGTGCAAGGCCGAGAACATTCCCTACAAGGTCGGCACGTTCCCGTTCTCCGCGATCGGCCGCGCGGTGGCGATGAACGAGCCCGCCGGCATGGTGAAGATGATCGCGCACGCGGAGACGGACAGGATCCTGGGCGTGCACATGGTCGGCGCGGAAGTATCCGAGTTGATCGCCGAAGCGGTGGTGGCGATGGCGTTCAAGGGTTCGTCGGAAGACCTCGCCCGCATCGTCCACGCCCACCCGACGCTTTCCGAAGCCGTGCACGAAGCCGCGCTGGCGGTGGACAAGCGGGCGATCCACAAGGCGAATTGACGCAGGAGCGCGCCTGCGCGCGACAATACCCGCCACCCGTGGCCGCCATCCATGGCGAAGAGCTCCATGGTGCGCTCCTACAAGAGGCTTGCATGAGCCAGCCGGAAGCCGATCCCTCCCCCATCCGCAACGTTTCCGACACAGCGCTGTGGGTCGCGATCTACCGCGCGATGGAAAGCGAGCGGCCGGATCGCATCTTCCACGACCCCTACGCGCGCAAGCTCGGCGGCGAGCGCGGCGAGGCGATCGTGCGCTCGATGCCGAAGGGTGCGGCGACCGCGTGGCCGATGGTCGTGCGCACCGCGGTGATGGATGAAATCGTGGTGCGTTGCGTGCGCGAAGGCGCGGCAACCGTGCTGAACCTTGCCGCGGGACTCGATGCCCGGCCCTGGCGCCTCGACCTGCCGAAGTCACTGCGCTGGTTTCACGTGGACATGCCGGACATGATCCGCTACTTCCGTGAGCGCATGGCCGATGCCGCGCCGCGCTGCGAAGTGGAATTCGTCTCGGCCGATCTGCGGGAGCCGAGTGCACGTCGCGAACTGTTCGGACGCACCGCCGCGCAGGGCCCGGTGCTGGTGATCACCGAAGGCCTGCTCGTGTATCTCACGCCCGAACAGGTCGGCGAGCTCGCGCGCGACCTGCATGACGTCGCGCGTGCGCGCTGGTGGCTGCAGGACATTGCCTCACCGCGCCTGCGCAAGTTCATGGAGCGCAGCCGCTGGCTGAGCAAACTGCAGCAAGGCAACGCGCCGATGCAGTTCTTCCCGGAACATGGCACCGCGTTCTTCGAACCGTTCGGCTGGCGCGAAAAGGAATTCCGCTCGACCTGGGACGAATCGTTCCGGCTGAAACGCACCATGCGCGGCGCGTGGTTCTTCAAGTTGCTCTCGAAGCTGCAACCCAGGGCACAGGTGGAGGCCGGGCGGCGAATGTCGGGTATCGTATTGCTCGAATCGGATTGACCCGACAGTCGCGCGCAAGCGCGCTCCTGCAAAGAGCCAACGACATGAGCACACGCGATTCCTTCCGCGCTTTCCGCATCCGCAACGACGACCAGGGCTATCGCGCCGGCATCGAGACGATGCGCGCGGAAGACCTTTCGCCCGGCGAGGTGCTGATCAGGGTCGCGTATTCATCGGTCAATTACAAAGACGCGCTGGCCGGCACCGGCCAGGGCAAGATCCTGCGCACGTTTCCGTTGAACGGCGGCATCGATGTGGCCGGGCACGTCGTCGAATCGCGCGATCCGCAAATCAAGGAGGGCGATGCGGTGCTGTGCACCGGTTGCGGCCTGAGCGAAACACGCGACGGCGGTTACGCGGAATACGCGCGCCTCGAAGCCAGATGGACGGTGCCGTTGCCGGACGGGCTGTCGCTGCGCGAGAGCATGATCCTCGGCACCGCCGGCTTCACCGCCGCGCTTGCCCTGTTCCGGATGCGCGAGAACCGCCAGGTGCCCGAACTCGGTCCGATCGCGATCAACGGCGCGACCGGCGGCGTCGGCATGCTGGCCTTGGACATTTTTTCGCGGGCAGGCTTCGAAGTACACGCGATCAGCGGCAAGGCTGACCGCACCGCGTTCCTCGAAGGCCTGGGCGCAACGAAGGTGCTCGATCGCCACGAGCTCGCGCTCGGCAGCCGGCCGCTCGAGTCAGTGCGCTTCGGAGGTGCGCTGGACAACGTCGGCGGAACGATGCTCGCCCAGCTGCTCGCATGCACCGCGCCCTACGGCAATGTCGCCAGCGTGGGCCTCGCGGCCGACAGCAAGCTCGACACCACGGTGATGCCCTTCATCATCCGTGGCGTCAGCCTGCTCGGCGTGGCCTCCGCCGGCACCGCACGCGATATCCGCGACCAGGTCTGGCGGCACCTCGCATCCGACTGGAAACCCGAGCACCTGGACACCATCTGCACGCGCGAAGCGACCCTCGAGGAATTGCCGAATGTGTTCGGGCACATGCTCCATGGTGGCTCGTTCGGGCGCACGCTCGTGCGGATCGGCGAGTGAGCCGGGACAAAATGACCACTGCGTGAGCTTTTGGGGCATAGTCAGAGGATGCGGGCACCCTTAAAATGCATGTCAACCGTTGTGGGGATTCTTAAATGGCGCGCATCCTGATCGTGGACGATTCGCCTTCGCAGCTGCTGGGCCTGAAGCGGCTGGTCGAGAAGATGGGCCACGAGACGCTCACGGCCGAAGATGGCGCCGCGGGGGTCGAGGTCGCCAAGCGCGAGTTGCCCGACCTTGTGCTGATGGACGTGGTGATGCCGAACCTCAATGGGTTCCAGGCCACGCGCTCGATCTCGAAGGACCCCGCCACCGCGCACATCCCGGTGATCCTGGTGACCACCAAGGACCAGGACACCGATCGCGTGTGGGGCATGCGCCAGGGCGCGCGCGCGTTCGTGACCAAGCCGGTCAACGAAGCGGAGCTGACAAAGGCGGTTTCCGAAGCGCTGGCTAAATGATTCCGTTCGCGCTGAGGTAGTGAGCTCAAGCGAACGGAGTCGAAGCGCCCTTCGACTCCGGCGCCTCGCGCCTACGCTCAGGGTGAACGGCGGGAAACAAGGTCAGCTTCTCGGATCGAACCCCTTGAACGCCTGCTCGAACGCGGCGTAGGCCTCGCGCGATTTTTCGTCGTCCGCCGGAGGCGTCTGGATCACCAGCGTAACGATCTGATCGCCACTCCTGGGCATGCCGCGCCCCTTCAGGCGCAGCTTGCGACCGGAGCGCGAGCCGGCGGGGATGCGCAACTCCACGTCGCCGCCGAGCGTCGGGACCGGAACCTTGGCTCCGAGTGCCGCTTCCCAAGGCGCGACCGCCAGATCCACCAGCACGTCGTGGCCTTCCAGATGGAAGCGCGGATCCTCGCGCACCTGCACTTCCAGCAACAGGTCGCCGGCCGGCCCGCCCTGCGCGCCGGGTTCGCCCTGCCCTGCAAGCCGGATCACGCGCCCCGGCAGGATGCCGGCGGGAATGTTCACCTCCAGCGTCCGTTCGCCATGTGCATCGCGCAAGCCGAGTCGTTGCTTGCCGCCCGCATAGGCGGTTCGCAGGTCGATCTCCACGCCCGCTCGCACGTCGCGCCCGCGCATCGGGCCGCGCGGCCCGCGTGCACCCACTCCGCGACCGAACAGCGATTCGAAGAAGTCGCTGAACCCGCCGACATCGCCCTCGCCGAAGTCGCGGAAATGGAACCCACCCTGCTGCTGGGCCCAGTCCGGCGGCGGGCGGAACTGGTCGCCACCGCGGTAGCCGCCCGCGCGCAGATTGTCGTAAGCCGCGCGCTTCTCCTTGTCGCGCAGCACCTCGTAAGCTTCGTTGACGGACTTGAACTTCTCCTCGGCGCCGGCTTCCTTGCTGACGTCCGGGTGATACTTGCGCGCGAGCTTGCGGTACGCGGCCTTGATCTGGGCCTCGTTCGCATCGGGCTTGACGCCGAGGATTTCGTAGTAGTCCTTGAATTCCATTCGAAGGCTGTCTCGCAACGCGGTTTGAACCCGTTCGCCCTGAGCGTAGGCTTCATCTTCGAATGAAGACGAAGCCGGAGTCGAAGGGCCGTAGCGTTTCGACTCCGTTCGCTTCGCTCACTACGCTCAACGCGAACGGAAAGAAGATTGACACCATGTAAAAAGCCTGCGGCCGCCGGGACCGCAGGCTTTCATCTTACGCGAATGGCCTCGCGGTTATCGCATCACTCGCCTGGCCTGATCTCGATCTTGCGGGGCGTGGTTTCCGGCCGCTTCGGGATCGAGATTTCCAGCACGCCATGCTTGCCGGTCGCGGTGATGCCTTCCGGATCGGCGCTGTCGGGCAGCGCGAAGCGGCGATGGAACACGCCGTGCGAGCGCTCCACGCGGGTGAAGTTGCCCTGCTTCTCGCTGTGTTCGGACCTGCGCTCGCCGCGGATGGAGAGGATGCCCTTGTCCATGTGCACCTCGATGTCCTTCGGGTCCACGCCGGGGATATCGGCGTCGATCACGAAGCGCTTGTCTTCCTCCCGGATGTCCACGCGCGGCGCCCACTGGCTGGTCACCACGTTGGATTGATCGGTGTTCTCGTCGTTCTCGAAGAAACGGTCCAGCATCTGGCGGAATTCGTCGTGCAGCGGGTGCTGCGTCGCCCAGGGGCGGTAACGGCTGATGTAGTTCATACCAAGTCTCCTTCGCTCATCGCGGCCCGCGCCAGGCGCGCCGCCGCCCAAGATCGGCCCTGCGGGCCGGGTTGACAGGGAGATAGGGTCACGTACATGGGTTTCAAGTGCACCGGGGCCTGCCGAAAGGGTAGGATGAGCAACCCCAACGGAGCGAATTCGCAAAGCGTCGCGGGCGAAGGCAGTTGCGCGTCGGCGGCGCGCGAGATGCCGGGCACGGCAGCTTTGCGAATCCAACAGGAGCAACCATGACCATCAAAGTCGGCGATCGGATTCCCTCGGCAACCCTCAATGTCATCCGCGACGGCGTGCAGAGCGTCGGCACGGACGAGATCTTCAAGGGCAAGAAGGTGGTGCTGTTCTCGGTGCCCGGCGCATTCACCCCCACCTGCTCCGAGAAGCACCTGCCCGGCTTCGTCGAGCACTACCAGGAATTCAGGAAACGCGGCATCGAAGTGGTGTGCATGGCGGTCAACGATGCCTTCGTGATGAAGGCCTGGGCCAAGGACCGCGGCGTACCGGAAGGGCTGCTGATGCTGGCCGATGGCAACGGCGATTTCGCCAAATCACTGGGCCTGGAAATGGACGCCAGCAAGTTCGGCATGGGCATGCGTTCCAAGCGCTTCGCCCTGTATGTGGAAGACGGCGTGGTGAAGCAGGTGCACGTGGAAGCGCCGGGCGAGTTCAAGGTGTCCAGCGCCGAGGCGATGCTGGCGGCGGTGTAGGAGCGCGCCGGCGCGCGACCGGCTTGGAGAAGCGAGGGCGAGTAGCGAGGGCGCTCTGTTCAAAGAGCGGGGATTGGGGCTGGGTAGCGGGGGCGCTTCGATAAGGCGCTCCCGCAAGAATGCCGGTCAACAACAGCCGCCATTCCGGGGCCGCACGCAGCAAGTAGCGGAATCCGGGAACGCTCTCTCCGGTGGACCCGGATTGCGCCGCTGCGCGGCTTCATCCGGGCTACATCAAACCACCGCGCCGTCGGACTCCCCTGCATCGCCCGCAACGACCGCGCCTGCCTCACCCGCAACCTCGCCCGACTCCTCGTCACCGAGGTTCTCGATCCTTACCACGCCCGCCAGTTTTTCGCCTTCCGGCAACCGGATCAGGGTGACGCCCTGGGTGTTGCGGCCGACTTGCGAGATCTCGGCGACGCGCGTGCGCACGAGCGTGCCCTGGTTGGAGATCAGCATCAGCTCGTGCTTGTCGTCGGTCTGCGTGGCGGCAACCAGCGCGCCGTTGCGCTCCGAGCACTGGATCGCGATCACGCCCTGCGAGCCGCGGCCCTTGCGCGGGAACTCGGCCAGCGGCGTGCGCTTGCCATAGCCCCGCTCGGTGGCTGTGAGCACGTCCTTGCCGCCGTCGCCCTCGCCGACGACGATCATGGATACGACATGCGCCCCATCCGTGAGCCGGATGCCGCGCACACCGGTGGCGGTGCGGCCCATCGGGCGTACTTCCTCGCCGGCAAAGCGCGCGGCCTTGCCGTTGGACGCGAACAGCAGGATGTCGCACTTTCCGTCGGTCAGCTCGGCCTCGACCAGGCCGTCGCCCTCGTCGAGGTTGATGGCGATCTTGCCCTTCTGCAACTGGAACTCGAACTCGGTGAGCGGCGTCTTCTTGACCGTGCCGTTGCAGGTGGCGAAGAACACGAAGCGTCCTTCGTCGTAGTCGCGTACCGGCAGCACCGCCTGTACCTTCTCGCCTTCCTGCAGCGGCAGGAGGTTCACGATCGGCTTGCCGCGCGCGCCTGGACCGGCTTCCGGGATCTGGTAGACGTTGAGCCAGTACACACGGCCGGCGCTGGTGAAGGTGAGCAGCGTGTCGTGGGTGTTGACGATCCACAGCTTCTCGACGAAGTCTTCTTCCTTGATCGTGGTCGCCATGCGGCCCTTGCCGCCGCGCCGCTGCGCGCGATACAGGCTCAAGCTCTGGCGCTTGCAGTAACCTGCGTGCGAAAGCGTGACCACCACGTCTTCCGGCGTGATCAGGTCGAGCGTGTTGAGATCTTCCTGCGTGCGCTGGATCAGCGTCCGGCGCGCATCGCCGTAGGCTTCCTTCATCTCGACGAGTTCGGTGCGGATCACCGAAAGCAGCTTGTCCGGATCCTCCAGGATCGCGATCAGCCCGCGGATGGTGTCCAGCAACTGGCGGTATTCGTCGGAGAGCTTCTCCTGCTCCAGCCCGGTCAGGCGGTGCAGGCGCATTTCGAGGATTTCCTTGGCCTGCGTCTCGGACAGCTGATAGCCGTCCGTGTGCAGCCCGTCCTTCGGATCGAGATCCTCAGGGCGGGAAATCGCCGCGCCGGAATCGGCCAGCAGCGCGCGCACCAGGCCCGGCTCCCACTTGCGCGCCAGCATGCGCTCGCGTGCGATCTGGGGCGTGGACGAGGTCTTGATCAGCTCGATCATCTCGTCGATGTTGGCGAGCGCGACGGTGAGGCCTTCCAGCACGTGGGCACGCGCCCGTGCCTTGCGCAGGTCGTAGATCGTGCGGCGCGTGACCACCTCGCGGCGATGGCGCACGAAGGCTTCCAGCACCTCCTTGAGGTTCAGCAGGCGCGGCTGGCCGTCCACCAGCGCGACCATGTTGATGCCGAAGGTGACCTGCAGCTGCGTCTGCTGGAACAGGTTGTTGAGCACCACGTCGCCCATCGCATCGCGGCGCAGCTCGATCACGATCCGCATGCCGTCCTTGTCGGACTCGTCGCGCAGCTCGCTGATGCCCTCGATCCTCTTTTCCTTGACCAGCTCGGCGATCTTCTCGATCAGCCGTGCCTTGTT
>DASSFA010000324.1:0-10112 GCA_035694895.1 Rhodanobacteraceae bacterium
GCTCAGCGACCAGCCGCGCGTCGCGAGCAGTTCGCCGGCCGGATCATTTCTCCCGAAGATCGCGAAGCCGGCCTGGAACGTGCTGCTGCCGCGATGCTCGATGCTGAATTCGCCGCCGACCGTGCGCAGCTCTTCGCCGACCCAGCTGTTGATCGCCGACGGCGTGAGCGTCCACAGGCTGGTCCAGCCGACACCTTCGTTCTCCAGCGAAATCGGCGCGAAGAACGCGCCCGCCTTGACCGACCAGCGCCAGGGCGTGATGGAGGCGGGCCGGTAGCGCAGGTACGCGTCCAACACGTCGAAATGGCGGTGCGCGTCGGGCTGGTATTGCAGGTCGGCCACGGCGCTCAGCGCCGGCGTGGCCTGCCAGCTCGCGTCGAGCACCGCGCCGCCGAGGCGCATGCCGCCGTCGCCGCTGCCGTAACGCGACTTGCCCAGCCCGCCATCGTCCCAGCTCGTTTCGCCGGCTGGTGACACCGCACGCACGTCGAAGAAGCCGTGCAACTGGAAATCCTGCGCGCGCGTTGCGCCATTGCTTGCGAGAAGGATGGCGAGAGCGAGCGCGCGACGTTTCATCCCGGGACGGCCTCGCCCTCGCGCTTCAGGAATTCATTGAACGCATCCGCCGGCAGCGCCTTGGCGATCAGCCAGCCTTGCGCGTGATCGCAACCGATCTCGCGCAGGAATGCGAGCGTCGCCTGATGATCGACGCCTTCGGCTGCCACGCGGTAACCCAGGTGATGCGCCAGTTCGACGATGCTGCGCACGATCGCCTGATCCTCGCGCGACTCGTGCAGGTGCATGACGAAGCTCTTGTCTATCTTCAGCTCACGCACGGGCAGCCGGCGCAGATAGGCGAGAGAGGACTGGCCCACGCCGAAATCGTCGATCGCCAGATCGATGCCCAGGTCGGCCAGCCGGCGCAGCACGACAATAGCCGTATCTGGCTTGCCCATGATGGCACCCTCGGTGATCTCCAGTGCGATGCACTGTGGCGGCAGCGCATGCAGCGCGAGCAGTTCCGCGACCCGCCGCGGCAGGTCGGTGTCGTCCAGGTCGCGCGCCGAGACATTGATCGAAACCCGGATCGCGCGACCGGCCGCGTGCCAGCGCTTGGCCTGCGCGATGCCGGCAGCGAGCGCCCAGCGTGTCAGCCGGCGAATATTGCCGGTTTCCTCGGCCAGCGCGATGAAGTCGTCCGGCGGCACCGAACCGAGCGTCGGGTGTTGCCAGCGCACCAGGCCTTCGGCGCCGTCCACCGCGTTGCTGGCGAGGTTCAATTTCGGCTGGTAGTGCAACGCGAGCTGGTCGCGATCCAGGGCTGCGCGCAGATCGCCCATCAGCGACAGGCGCTCGGGGCGGTGCGGGTCGGTCGCGGCATCGTAGACCGCGATCGGCTCTTCCGAACCCAGTGCGGCGAGCAGGGCGATTTCCGCGCGCCTCACCAAGCCGTTTGCGCCGGTTGCATGCGAAGGCGCGAGCGCGATGCCCACCGCCGGTGCGAGGTCGAGCGTGAGATCGGCTTCGCGATAGGGTTCGGCCAACGCGTCCAGCAGGCGGAATCCGGCGGCAATCGCCTCCTGGCGATCGCCGTGCGCGAGGAAGATCGCGAATTGCGTATCGGTCGCGCGCGCGACGAAACCGTTGCCGGACGGACTGCGGATGCGGTTGCCCGCATCGCGCATCACTCGGTCGCACACGGCGTGTCCCATGGTTTTGATGATTTCCGGTACGCGCCCGAGGCCAACCATCAGCAGCGCCGAGGATTGCTGTGGATGGGCCTCCAGTTCGGCCTGGATGTGCGCATCGGCGGCGAGGCGGTTTGGCAGGCCGGTGACCTGATCGTGGCCGGATTGATGCAGGATCCGCGCTTCGCGCTCCCGGATCGCCTCGGCCATGCTGGCGAACGCGGTGGCCAGTTCACCCAGTTCGTCGTTGCGGCGCATGGTGTGCGGCGCGCCGTAATCGCCGGCCTCGATGCGCCGGGCCGAAGCGGCGAGTTGCTCGACCGGCCTCGACACGCTGCGCGCAATCAGCCATGCGCCGATCAGGCCGACCGCGAGGCCGAGCGCGAGCAGCGCTGCCCACGCCACCGCAACCGAACGATACGGCCCCAGCGCCTCGTCCACCGAATAGCCAAGCACCGCGGCGACCGGTGCGCTGGCGCGCGCGCGGCTGAGCGGCACGGCCTGCGCCACGAATTCCCGGCCGCCGACTTCCAGCAGCGCCGGTTGCGTGGGCAGCCCGGCATGGTGCGCGGCAAGATCGGCGGTCAATGCGACCTGATCGCTCCCGTGCGCCAGCAGTTGCCAATGGCCGCTCGCATTTTCCGCGATCAGTTCGATATTGCGCGGCAGGGTGGATTGCGCCTGGAGACGTGCGAGCAGGTCGTCGTCTATGGGAATCGCCGCCGCGATTTCGCCGACCAGGTTCGGTGCGAACACAGGCACGACCACCATCCAGTACGCGTGACCCCGCCAGGCCACCACCGCCGCGGCCGCTTGCGAGTAAGCGCGATCCACCAGATCCGCATACGGGAATGCGCTGCCGATCGGGTAGGCGCCGAGCGTGTCCACTTCGACCCGGCCGTCCACGTCGAGCAGCAGCATCTGGGTGGCGCCCACGCGCTGGCCATGGTTGGCGAGCGCGGATTGCATGGTGGACTGGTCGTGCTGCGCGATCGCGGAGCGCAGCGCGAAATCGAGCGAAAGCACTTTCACGCTGGCCGCCACGCGATCTGAGATGTCGTCCAGCTGCCGAGCGAACGCGGTGGCGGCGATACCGAGCTGGCGCTGGCCTTCCTGGATCAATTCGTGGCGGGTGACTTCATAGACCAGCACGGCGGTCAGCGCCTGCACCGCTACCAGCGCGGCGACGAAGAACAGCGCGAGCCGGACCCTGAAAGTCATCGAAGTGGCTAATAGCTCGTGTGTTCGCGATCGAATTGGGTGCGCGGATCAGGAAGCAGCGAGAGCGTGAAAGTGAGTGTTTGCGGATCGGCGTTGCCGAGCACGGTGGCGGTCTGCGCCAGATCGGGCCTGTTCGGGCGCAGTCGCGGTTGCCACACGCGCACTTCGTAGGCACCGGCGGGCAGCGCGTCGAACCTCACCTTGCCGTCCGCGCCGGAGTGCGCGATCCACGGCGCGTCCGAAATGTAGAGGTAGGCGATCATCCGATCGTGGATGTTGCAACCCACCGCGACCACGCCGTTCTTGTCCAGCATCAGCGGCGCCGAGCTCTGGCCCGGCATCAGCACGAATTCGAATGCCTTCACCGGCGAGAACGAATAAACGTGGTGGCGCGTGTTGTCGCTGTTGCGGAAAACCACCGAGTCGCCCGGACGGAAAACCTCGATGTAAGGCATGAACATCAGGTTCTTCTGGTCGATGATCTTGACCTCGGGCTTGTGGTCCGGGGCGGGCGCCGCGTCCCGCGGCACTACCGTAACCACCGCGTCGGCAACCGGTGCGCCGTGCTGGTCCACGACGCGCACGTCCAGGCCCGCGGCGCTCGCGCTGAAGGCGGTCAGGGGTGCAAGGAAGGCAAGAAACCGGAAAATCTGTCGCATTTCGTCCCCCAGGGTCGAACGCGCCGAAGCGCAATGTACGCCCAAGCAAGGCTCTTGCCGAGTGCCGTGGACGTCCTTGATGGATGAGCTTCGGGGTGAAACCGTTCCCGCTTCGGTGCAAACGAATGATTCGCATGACCGCCGACACTTGACCTGCACGCATACCGGGTTCCCAATGCGGGATTCGCGTGCATTCAGGGAGGCGGGCATGAAGATGCGAGTGCGGTTGGCCGTGGCTTTGAGCTGCGCACTGGCGGCGTTGGCGGCGGGTGCCGCGACGCCCGCGGGTGATGGCGATCAGGGTGGTGCTGCGATGCTGGGCTTCACCAGCAGCGGCGCGGCGCAGGAACAAGACCTGGAGCAGCGCTTCGACGCGCAGTTGAACCCGACCGAGCTGCGCGAATGGCTGCAGCAGATGTCTTCCGGACCCAATCAGGTCGGCTCACCGCATGACAAGGCCAACGCCGAGTTCATGTTGGCCAAGTTCAAGTCCTGGGGCTGGGATGCGCACATCGAAACCTTCGACGTGCTGTATCCGACGCCCAGGGAGGAGAAGGTCGAGCTGGTGGCACCGGATGTCTATGTGGCCAAGCTGCACGAGCCGCCGATACCGGGCGACCGCACCTCGGGTGAATCCGGCGCGTTGCCGCCCTACAACGTCTACGGCGCCGACGGCGATGTCACCGCGCCGCTGGTCTACGTCAACTACGGCATGCCGGATGACTACAAGGAGCTGGCGCGCCGCGGCGTGGACGTGAAGGGCAAGATCGTGATCGTGCGCTACGGTGGCGGCTGGCGCGGACTGAAGCCGGAACTCGCCTACGAGCACGGCGCGGTCGGCTGCCTGATCTATTCCGATCCGCGCGACGACGGCTATTTCCAGGGCGATACCTATCCGCAGGGCGGCTGGCGACCCGCCGATGCCGTGCAACGCGGTTCGGTGGCCAAGATGCAGATGTATCCCGGTGATCCGACCACACCCGGCTACGGCTCGACGCCGGGTGCGAAGCATCTTTCGCTGAAGGACGCGAAGACGATCCTGAAGATTCCGGTGTTGCCGATTTCGTACGCCGATGCCACGCCGCTGTTGAAGGCACTGGGTGGCCCGGTCGCGCCGGCGAACTGGCGCGGCGCGCTGCCGATCACATACCACATCGGTGCGGGTCCGGCGAAAGTGCACCTGCTGGTGAAGTCGGACTGGACGCGCAAGCCTGTCTACGACGTGATCGCGAAGCTGAAAGGTTCGACCGCGCCGGACGAATGGATCGTGCGCGGCAATCATCATGACGGCTGGGTGTTCGGCGCCTGGGATCCGCTGGCCGGCATGGTCGCGGAACTTGCCGAGGCGAAAGCATTGGGAGCGCTGTACAAGGACGGCTGGCGGCCCAGGCGCACCATCGTCTACGCGAGCTGGGACGGCGAGGAGCCCGGCCTGCTCGGTTCCACCGAATGGGCCGAGACCCATGCGAAGGAACTGCAGGACAAGGCGGTGTTGTACCTCAACTCCGACACCAACGCGCGCGGTTACCTCGATGCCGGCGGCAGCCACTCGCTGCAGCATCTGGTCAACCAGGTCGCGGGCGGCGTGAATGATCCGGAGAAGAACGTCAGCGTGCTGGAGCGCCTGCGCGCGCGCATGATGGTCGGCGGCAGCGAAAAGAACGCAAGCCCGGAGATGAAAGAGTTCGCGAAGATCGCGGAGAAGGGCGGTGACGTGCCGATCCAGGCGTTGGGGTCGGGCTCCGATTACAGTGCGTTCCTAGAACATCTAGGCATCGCATCGCTCAATCTCGGTTTCGGCGGCGAGGACGACGACGCCGGCATCTACCACTCGCGCTACGACTCGTTCGACCACTACATCCGCTTCGGCGATCCTGACTTCAAGTACGGCGTCGCGCTGGCGAAGGTGGCCGGGCACATCGTGTTGCGCACCGCGAATGCGGAAGTGCTGCCGATGCGGTTCGGCGATTTCTCCGACACGCTGGACCGTTACATGAAGGAACTCCACAAGCTGGTGGACGACACGCGCAAGGCGACCGAAACCCAACACAAGCTGTTGGCCATGCACGCCTATGAGCTGGATTCCGATCCGACCCGGCCGGTGGCGCCGCCCGAGCGCGACTCGGACGTGCCGAACATCGATCTGGCGCCGCTCGACGAGGCCGCGAAGGCGTTGAAGCAGAGCGCGGAGGCGTACGAGTCCGCGTACAACGCGCGCGCAGAGAGCGGGTTGCAGATCCCGGCCGGCCAGTTGCACAAGATCAATGCACTGATGGGGAGGATGGAGCAGTCGCTCACCGACAAGGATGGCCTGCCGGGACGCGAGTGGTTCAAGCACATGATCTACGCGCCGGGGATGTTGACCGGCTACGGCGTCAAGACGGTGCCGGGCGTGCGCGAGGCGCTGGAAGCGCGGCACTGGGACGAAGCCAACAAGTACGCCACGATCGCCGCCAAGGTGCTGGACGGCTATCGCGAGCAGTTGGACAAGCTGACGGCGATGCTGAAGTAGGAGCTTGCTTGCAAGCGACAGTGCGCATAATCGCCTGCAAGCAGGCTCCTACGACAGCCGCTTTGTAGGAGCGCGCCTGCGCGCGATGCTCTTTAGAGAAGTGCGGCCACGGATGGCCGCTTTCACACGCTGGGACGCGTACTATGCCGCCCTTTCCATCGGTGCCTCACCGAGGTTGGTGAACTCGCCCTGCGAAGCCAGACGCGCGAACAATCCCCCGCGTGCGACCAGTTCATCGAAGCGGCCGCGCTCGACCAGGCGGCCGTGCTCCAGCACGAGGATCAGGTCGGCATTGCGCACGGTCGAGAGCCGGTGCGCGATGATGAAGGTTGTGCGGTCGCGCGAGAGCGCATCGAACGCACGCTGGATGCGCCGCTCGGTGGCGTTGTCGAGCGCGCTCGTCGCTTCGTCCAGGATCAGGATCGGCGCATCCTTCAACATCGCGCGCGCGATCGCCAGGCGCTGGCGCTCGCCGCCAGACAGCGAGCTGCCGCGCTCCGAGACGGGCGTTGCGTAGGCTTCCGGTTTCTCGGCGATGAATTCGTGCGCCTCGGCCGCGCGCGCGGCGGCTTCGAGCGCTGCGGCATCCGCCTCCGGATTGCCGATCTTCAGGTTCTCCTCGATCGAGCGATGGAGCAGGCCGGAGTCCTGGAACACCACCGCGATGTTCTTGCGCAGCGAATCCAGGTTCACCTCGCGGATGTCGTAGCCGTCGATCGTGATGCGCCCGCCTTCCGGATCGTGCGCGCGGTAGAGCAGGCCCATTGCCGTGCTCTTGCCCGCGCCCGTCGGCCCGACCAGCGCAACCTTCATGCCCGGCGCGACCTGGAAGCTCAGGTCGTGAACGGCCGGCCGGCCGCTGCCGTTGTAACCGAAGTTGACGTGCTCGAAAGACACTTCGCCGCGCGCTCGCGGCATGACCGGAGCGTTTGCTTCCGCCTTGATGGTCGGCTCGGTATCCAGCACCTCGAAGAAGTCGTCCAGCGCCTGCGACTGGAAGAAAAGGTTGGAAATGAAGCTGGCGAATTGTTCCAGGCGCCCGATCAGCATCAGCGAGAAGCCGACGAAGCTGACGATCCCGCCGACCGAAATCTTGCCGTGCACGTGAAGCGCCGTTCCAAGCGCGAAGATCGCCACCACGGTGAGCGTGCTGGCCGCGCGCGTGAACACCGACAAAGTGGCCCAGCCGTTGAGTACCGGGTATTGCGCTGCCAGCGCACGCGCCATCATCTCGCGCAGGCCGCGCGCTTCCTCCTGCGTGCGGGTGAAGCTCTGTACCACGGCGACATTGCCGAGCACGTCGTCGGCGCGCGTGGAAATGTCGTGGTAGAACTGCTGCACGGCCGTCTGCGCGGCACGCGTGCGCCGGATGGCGATGCCGTTGAACGTCGCGAAGCACACCAGCAGTGCGACCATCAGCAACGCGAGTTCCCAGCTCATCGTGAACGCGATCGGCAGCAGCACAAGCAGCGACAGCACGGTGGTCAACTGGTCGCGGAAGAAACCCAGCCACAACGCGAACAGGCTTTCCGCGCCCGCGTGCATCACCCTCATCAACTTGCCGGTGTGGTGCACGCTGTGGAACGACAGCGGCAACGTGATCGCGTGCTCGAAGAAACGGCGGATCGCCGCCCAGCGGCGCCGGTGCGCCATGCGGTCCGCGTGCAGCGAGACCAGCACGCCGATCACGACTCCCACGAAGCCCGCCGCAGCCCACGCGCCGATCAGCAGCGGCGCGCGACCGTTGTTGGAACTGAGCGCATCGACCACGCGGCCGAACAGCATCGGTTCCAAGAACAGCACGCCCGCCAGCAACAGGTTGCCCAGCGCGAGCACGATGGCGAGCACGCGCTCGGGCGCGAGCAGGCCGAGCGCGCGAAAGTAGAGTCGCAGGATGTACACGGGCGAAAATCCGCAGCAGACGACAACAGCGTCCATCTAGTTGAGCACCGTGCGCCTTGCGATGCGCTGAACAAAAAAGGCGCTCTGATTCCCGATTTCCGGAACCGCAAACTCGCCGTCAAGAATTCGTTCGGAGGGCGGAGTAGATGGGGCGTTGCCGGAGAGATCGCATCGACACCGGCCACCGGGAGCGATGATCCGGCTACAGCACCGATATCGATACTACTTGCGGAGAAGGCCGATGGACAATCGGCTGCGCGCGATACAACGCGGGCAGCAGTTGCGCCAGGCGCCTGACCTTCGGTGCATCGTTGATCGCGATGTAGGGCGCGTCCGGATTGAGCCGCGCGTAATCCTGGTGGTAGTCCTCGGCGGGATAGAACGCCTCGAAAGGCGCCACTTGCGTCACGATAGGTGCGGCGTAGACCTTCGCCGACGCGAGTTGCGCGATGTAGGCTTGCGCGATCCTTCGTTGCTGCGGGTCGGCATAGAAGATCACGCCGCGATATTGCGCGCCGACATCGGGCCCTTGCCGGTTCAATTCGGTCGGATCGGTCGCCACCGAGAAATACACGCGCAGCAATTCGCCGTAACTCACGCGCGAAGGATCGAAGCTGACCTGCACCGATTCGGCGTGCCCGGTATCGCCCTCGCTGACGCGCTCGTAATGCGCCGTGTCCGCCGCGCCCCCCGAGTAGCCGGCCGTCACATTGGTCACGCCCTTCACGTGCTCGAACACCCATTGCATGCCCCAGAAGCAGCCGCCGGCGAACACCGCGGTCTGCGTGCCGGGCTTCGAAGCGAGCGGTGCGTCGAGTTTCGGTGCCGGCACCGCGCGCGCTTCGTCGCTCAGGGCGGGCGGGCTGCACGCCGCCAACGAGAGCAGGGCGAGCAGGCCGGCCAGCAGGATCGAAAGAGTGGGGGAGCGGACCATATCGCGCCTGCAGAAGTGGTTCCTCCAACCAGACCGGCGCCACCGGGTGCAGCTTACGCGCCCGGAGCTCCCCGTGATCAGGAAACAGGTTTGGCCGCGGGAGCGTGGTCCTGCTGGAACACGCGGTTCATCACGAAATCGGACGTGACCTGCTCGCCGGCCAGCAGCATCGCGGTCAGTTCGCCGCCCAGCACCTGCGGCGCGATCACCACGTCCGGCTGTGCCAGCTTCACCCGCGCCAGATGTCGCGCGTCGTTGACCGCGGCGATCGTGCGCGCGCCGCCGCCGAGTTCGCGCACGGCCAGCACGATGAAGGCGTTCTCGGAATCGTCGTCCAGCATCGCCAGCACCGCCTGCGCCTTGTCGGCGCCGGCCTTGCGCAGCACGTCGCCGTCGCTCGGGTCGCCGATCACCTTGTCCACGTTGTCCGGCAACGCGGGTTCCGGCTCCTGCCGCAGCAGCCGGGTGACGGGATGACCGCGGCGCGCGAGTTCGCGCCAGGTGTTGAGCGCAAGCGGCGTGTTGCCGATCACGACGAAATGGTTTTCGCGTTGCATGCGATTGTCCTTGCGATTGACGATGCGTTGCAGGCTGCGTGTGACCAGCGGGGCGATCACGGCGGTGAGCGAAGTGGCGAACACCGCGACGCCCAGCACGATGATCGACACTGCAAACAACTTCGCTTCGGCGGTCTGTGGCGTGATGTCACCGTAACCTACCGTGCTCATCGTGACCATTGCGTAATACAGCGCGGTCACGAGGTCGGTGATCCGCGGCTTGAAATCGGCGCCCAGATAGAACGTGCCGAATGTCGCGTACACCACCAGCATCACCACCGAGGTGAGCGCGAACAGGGTGCTCGCGGTGATGCTGGTGCGGTCGAACTGGCGCCAGGCGAATGCCAGCAAGGCCAGCATCAGGATGAAATAGGCCAGCAGCAGATGGCCGTGGCCCTGCTGGCCGAAGTACATGCTGACCGCCGCCGTCGCGGCCAGCAGCAAGGCCATCAGCCACGCCAGCCGCGAGCGGAACAGTAACCCCACCGCCATGATCAGCATGCCCAGCCCGATCAGGATCGGCGGCAGCAACGCGGGATGCAGGTTCTGGCCGCCGCTGAGCAACTGGTCGATGATGTGTCGCCAGTGGCGGCCAAGGTCGGCCTGCAACAACCAGAATCCGCCGAGGCCCAGCAGGAT
>DASSFA010000325.1:0-15178 GCA_035694895.1 Rhodanobacteraceae bacterium
GCGATCGCGCCGATCTGCTTGCGCACCTCGTCGCACAACTCCTTCTTCAGCGCTTCGGAAGGCTGCGCGCTGGCGACCAGCGTCACGAAGGCGTAAATGCCCTGCCCCTTTATCTCATGCGGGCACCCGACCACCGCAGCTTCCGCGACTGCCGGATGCGCGACCAGCGCGCTCTCCACCTCGGCGGTGCCGATACGATGACCGGAGACATTGATCACGTCGTCCACGCGGCCGGTGATCCACCAGTCGCCATCGCCATCGCGGCGTGCGCCGTCGCCGGTGCAGTACACGCCCGGGTACATCTTGAAGTAGGTATCGATGAAACGCTGGTGGTCGCCGTACACCGTGCGCATCTGGCCCGGCCAGGAATCCGTCAGCACCAGGTTGCCCGAACCCTCGCCTTCGACACGCTTGCCGTCCGCGTCCACCAGCGCGGGCACGATCCCGAAGAACGGCTGCATCGCGGATCCGGGCTTCATCTCCGTCGCGCCAGGCAGCGGCGTGATCAGGATGCCGCCGGTTTCCGTTTGCCACCAGGTATCCACGATCGGACAGCGCGCATCGCCCACCACGTTGAAATACCACTCCCATGCTTCCGGATTGATCGGCTCGCCGACCGTACCGAGCACGCGCAGCGATTCGCGCGAGGTGCGCTTCACCGGCGCATCGCCTTCGCGCATCAGCGCGCGGATCGCGGTGGGCGCTGTGTAGAGCAGCGTGACCTTGTGCTTGTCGCAGACCTGCCAGATGCGCGAGGCATCCGGCCAGTTCGGTACGCCCTCGAACATCAGCGTGGTCGCGCCGTTGGCCAGCGGGCCGTACACGACATAGCTGTGCCCGGTCACCCAGCCGACGTCGGCGGTGCACCAGTAGACGTCGTCCTCGCGCAGGTCGAACACGACTTCGTGCGTGTAGCTGGTGTAGACCAGATACCCGCCGGTGGTATGCAGCACACCTTTCGGCTTGCCGGTCGAGCCGGAGGTGTAGAGGATGAACAGCGGATCCTCCGCGTTCATCGGCTCGGGCGGACATTCGTCCCGCTGGCCATCCACCAGGGTGTGCCACCAGCGGTCGCGCGGCGATTGCATCGGCACCGCGCCGCCGGTGCGGCGCACCACCACGACTGTTTCCACGCTGGTGGTACCCGGCCGCGTCAGCGCCTCGTCCACGTTGAGCTTCAGAGGAACCAGCTTGCCCGCGCGCACGCCCTCGTCGGCGGTGATCACGAGCTTGCATTGCGAATCGGCGATGCGCCCGGCCAGCGAGTCCGGCGAAAAGCCGCCGAACACGACCGAGTGCACCGCGCCGATGCGCGCGCAGGCCAGCATCGCGACCGCGGCTTCCGGGATCATCGGCATGTAGATCGCCACCCGATCGCCCTTGCCCACCCCGAGGTTGCGCAGCGCGTTGCCGAAGCGGCAGACCATCGCGTGCAGTTCGCGATAGCTGAGCGCGAATGATTCGCCCGGATCGTCGCCCTCGAACAGGATCGCCGTCTTCTCGCCGCGGGTGGCGAGGTGCCGGTCCAGGCAATTGACCGAGACGTTCAGGACGCCGTCTTCGTACCAGCGGATGTGCAGGTCCCTGGCGTCGAAGGAGACATCCTTGATCTTCGTCGGCGACCTGATCCAGTCCAGCCGCTGCGCGACCGTTTTCCAGAAACCTTCCGGATCGCGCACGGATTCGGCATACAGCCGCTGATATTGCTCGCGCGTGACGCGCGGAGCGTCCGCGAACGCGGACGGAACGGAATGGATCGCGCCCATGACAGCCTCCCTGCGACAGTCGAACCCATTGAGGGTAGCAAAGCTGCCGGTTGCGCGCAGGTGACGGGGCTTACTGCGGCGTGGGCGGCGGCAGACTGCGACCGGGTTCCGTGCCGGGAGAGGACGCTTTCACCGTAGCCTTGAGCGCGTCCAGCTCGCCGGGACTCATGTATTCCGCGCGCGAGCTGGCCTGGATCTGCACCTCGATGAAGGCGAACGCCGCGCCCAGCCCGCAAACCAGGGCCAACAGAACGCCGAAACCGAGCAGTCCTGGTGAACGGGCTGCGATCGCGATCAGTAAACCCAAGGCGGACGCGGCGGTCAGGATCCAGCGCATACGGACCTCGTACAGGTTGGTTCCGGCATTCGGGGTCCGAGCATAGCGCAGCAATCAAGCCGCCGGATGACCTGTCGTTGGCAGTTCCGGCGTCGCGTCCGACGAGACGGCCATCGCGCAAACTGCCGCCGTGTCCGCGCACGATCATCCTCTGCCGCCACCCAAGGGTTTCAAGGGCCGCGGTTCGCTCAGCAACCCGGAAGGGCGCTTCGAGAAAACGGTGCGCCGGGCCGAGGATGACGGCTGGACTCTCGAACAAGAGACGCCCAGACCGGCCACCCAGGTGCAGGTGGAAGAAGCGCGCTCGATCATCAGCCGCAACGATTCGCCGGACGTGCCGTTCGAACAGTCCATCAACCCCTATCGGGGCTGCGAGCACGGCTGCATCTATTGTTTCGCGCGGCCCTCGCACGCGTATCTCAACCTTTCGCCCGGGCTGGACTTCGAGACGAAGCTGTTCGCCAAGGCCAATGCGGCCAAGCTGTTGCGAAAAGAATTGGCGAAACCCGGCTATCGCTGTTCGCCGATAAATCTTGGCGCCAACACCGATCCGTACCAGCCGATCGAGCGCAAGCAGCGGATCACGCGCTCGGTGCTCGAAGTGCTGCTGGAAACGCGGCACCCGTGCACGATCGTCAGCAAGAACGCACTCGTCGAACGCGACCTCGACCTGCTGGTGCCGATGGCGCGGCAGCAGCTCGTGCATGTGTTCATTTCCTGCGCGCACCTGGACAACCGCCTGGCTTCGAAACTGGAGCCGCGTGCCTCCGCGCCGCACCGGCGGATCCAGGCGATCGAGGCCTTGAACGGTGCCGGCGTGCCCTGCGGCGTGCTGGTGGCGCCGATCATCCCGGTCCTGAACGACCGCGACATGGAACACGTGCTGCAGACAGCGGCCGCGGCCGGGGCGAAAGTCGCCGGCTACACGACGCTGCGACTGCCGCACGAACTGAAGCAGCTGTTCCGCGAATGGCTGGCCGCGCACGTGCCGCAACGCGCCGAGCACGTCATGAGCCTGGTGCAACAGATGAACGGCGGCCGCGATTACGACCCGGATTTCCACACCCGCATGCGCGGGCATGGGCCGTTCGCGCAGTTGATCGCACGCCGGTTCGAAGTGGCATGCGCGAAATACGGCTATGCGCGTCGCGGCGGTCTGCGCCTGGATACCTCCCGCTTCACGCCGCCGCGCGCTCCGTCACCCCAGGCGGAGCTGTTCGATCCGATAGACGATGTCAATCGAATCCATCCAAACGATTCACTTCACCGTGGAGGCAATGCGCCCTAGGCTGGATCGAGCCCAAAGTCAGGAGAACAGCCATGGCCATCGAGATCGGCATTGCCAAGAAGGACCGCGAAGCGGTGGCAGGCCATCTATCCAAGCTGCTGGCCGACACCTATTCGCTTTATCTCAAGACCCACAGCTTCCACTGGAACGTTACCGGCCCGCACTTCAACAGCCTGCATACGATGTTCGAGGAGCAATACAACGCGCTGTGGACGGCCGCCGACGAAATCGCAGAGCGCATCCGCACGCTGGACGTCTACGCGCCGGGTTCCTACAGCCAGTTTGCCAGGCTCACTTCGATCAAGGAGGAACCGGGTGTGCCGGAGTGGAAGGACATGATCGCACAATTGGTCGAGGGGCACGAAGCTGCGGCGGCGACGGCGCGTGAGGCCTTGCGCCGTGCCGCTGAAGCCGGCGACGAGGGCACGGCCGACATGGTCACCGGCCGGCTCAAGGATCACGAGAAGCTCGCCTGGATGCTGCGCTCGCTGCTGAAGTGAGCGGGGCGCTTCAGCGCGCCTGATCCGCCTCGCGGTGATAGCGGGTGACCGTCTCGACTTCGTTTCGGGAACCCAGGAACACCGGCACGCGCTGGTGCAGTTTCTCCGGAGCCACGTCGAGAATGCGCTCGCGTCCGGTAGTCGCCGCGCCACCGGCCTGCTCCACGATCATCGCCATCGGATTGGCCTCGTACATCAGGCGCAGCTTGCCGCCCTGCGCGCGCGTCTTGCTGTCCAGCGGATAGATGAAGATGCCGCCGCGGGTGAGGATGCGGTGCACGTCGGCCACCATGCTCGCCACCCAGCGCATGTTGAAATCCTTGCCGCGCGGGCCTTCCTTCCCGGCGAGCAGCTCATCCACGTAGCGCCGCATCGGCGCTTCCCAGAAGCGCCGGTTGGACATGTTGATCGCGAACTCCTTCGTGTCGGCCGGGATCGTGAGATCGCGCGCGGTCAGCTTGAAGCTGCCGAGCTCGCGATCCAGCGTGAACACGTGCACGCCGCGTCCGGTGGTCAGCACCAGCAGGGTGCTCGGGCCATAGACGCAATAACCCGCCGCGACCTGTTGCGTGCCCGGCTGCAGGAAATCCTCCGCGCGCGCATCGCTGCCGTCCGGCGCGCGCAGCACCGAGAAGATCGTGCCGACCGAAATGTTGACATCGATGTTGGACGAGCCGTCCAGCGGATCGAACAACAGCAGGTAATTGCCTTTCGGATACGCATCCGGGATGGGATGCGGATCTTCCATTTCCTCGGATGCGCAGGCGGCCAGGTGCCCGCCCCAGGCATTGGCTTCCAGCAGGATCTCGTTCGAGATCACATCCAGCTTCTTCTGAGCCTCGCCCTGCACGTTGCCGGTCCCGGCCTCGCCCAGCACGCCGCCGAGTGCGCCCTTGCCCACCGCGATCGAAATGCGCTTGCAGGCGCGCGCGACCACTTCGATCAGCAGACGCAGGTCGGCATTGACCGCGCCGTGCCGGCGCTGCTCCTCGATCAGGAACTGGGTGAGCGTTACCGGGGAAGAGGGGGGCATGGGCGCAAGTCCAGGAACAAGGAACGCGCATTGTCGCGGCTCGGCCGCTTCCCGCCAGCAATTCCCCCGCTGCTGACATCACGCTGTCAGCATGGCCTGCGCAAACTGTCGTTCCGTTGGATTGCCAAGGACAGACGATGAACGACACCGATGTTTTCCACATGTCGTCGCGGCCTTCGCGCCGCGAGCGCCTGATCGCCGCGTGGGACGGCGCCGCGCAGCTCGGAATGCTGGTGGATGGCCGCGCGCACAGCTGGGCCGGTGAAGCCGCCAGGAGCGAGCCCGAGCGCCGCAAATCTCCCGTTAATGCCCGCGCCGCCGGCGCGCCGCGACTCGCGAGGATTCTCGTATGAGCACTGCCAGCCCGATCGTCGAACTGCGCCAGTACACCCTGCACCCGGGCGCGCGCGAAACGCTGATCGAATTGTTCGATCGCGAATTCGTGGAAACGCAGGAGGCGTGCGGAATGAAGGTGATCGGCCAATTCCGCGACCTCGACGATCCGGATCGCTTCGTCTGGCTACGCGGTTTCCCCGACATGCCTGCACGCGCACGGGCGCTGGCCGCGTTCTACGGCGGGCCGGTCTGGAAGGCGCACCGGAATGCGGCCAACGCCACCATGATCGATTCGGACAACGTTCTGTTGTTGCGCCCGGTCGCGCCGGACGCCGGCTTCGATCTGGCCGACGCGACGCGCGCGCCGGTCGGGCGCCGCGAAATATCGGAAGAACTGGTCGTTGCAACGCTGTATGTATTCGACGCACCAGTGGATCGGGAATTCCTGGACTTCTTCGCGCGCGAAATCGAGCCTGTGCTCGTCGCCAGCGGTGCGCCGCCACGGGCGCAGTTCGTCACCGAATACGCGGCCAACAATTTCCCCGCGCTGCCGGTACGCGAGGGCGAGCACGTGTTCGCCTGGTTTGCGGGATTTGCGGATCATGCCGCGTATGCGCGCCATCTCGCCGCACTCACCGCTTCGCCCGAGTGGCGCGTACTCGTGCCCGCATTGCGCCGCCAGTTGCTCGCGCCACCGCAAACCCTTCGGTTGGCGCCGACTGCACGTTCGCTGCTGCGTCCAGCCCGAACCGCAACCTCCCCTGTCCCCCTCACGGAGACTCTGTCATGAACTCGCAAGGCCTCGTCACCTTCTTCCACTCGCCGCACAGCCGTTCCGGCATCACCCGTTCGCTGCTGGAGGAATTGAATGTCCCCTACGATCTCGTGGTGCTGGACCTGCAGCGCGGCGAGCAGCGCACCGCGGATTACCTGTCCATCAACCCGATGGGCAAGGTGCCGGCGATCCGACATCACGGCGTGCTGATCACCGAACAACCGGCGATCCTCATGTATCTCGCCGACGCGTTTCCGGAAGCGGGGCTCGCGCCCGGCAAGGACGATCCGCTGCGCGGCGCCTACCTGCGCTGGATGGTGTTCTACGGCTCCTGCTTCGAGCCGGCACTGCTGGACCGCTCGTTCGAGCGCGCGCCTGCGCCGCAGATGGCGTGCGGCTACGGCGATTACGACAGCGTGATCAATACCCTTACAGGGCAGCTTGAACGCGGCCCGTGGCTTCTGGGCGAGCGCTTCACCGCGGCCGACGTGCTGTGGGGCGGCGCACTGAACTGGGCGCTCACGTTCAAGCTGGTGCCCGATTCGGAAGTGTTCCGCAGTTATGCCGAGCGGGTGGCCGCACGGCCGGCAATGCGTCGGGCCGCGGCACTGGACGAGGAACTGGCGGCGAAGCAGGCCGCGTGATGGGTGGCAGTGGCTGATCGGGCGCGGCGCATGCATCATGCGGGCATGCGCCGCGCCGATCGCCTGTTCCTCATCATCAATGCCCTGCGCGGACGCCGCACCGCCCTGCCGGCGCGGCGCCTCGCCGAAACGCTGGGCGTCTCGCTGCGTACGGTCTATCGCGATGTCGTCGATCTGCAATTGTCGGGTGTGCCGATCGAAGGCGAAGCCGGCGTCGGCTACCTGCTGCGCAAGGGCGCGGACATCCCGCCGCTGATGTTCACGCCCGAGGAAATGGAAGCGCTGATCGTCGGCACGCGGTTCGTGCGCGCATTCGGCGGCGCGCGGCTGACCGCCGGTGCAGATGCCGCGCTGCTGAAGATCAAGGCCGCGCTGCCGGAAGAGATGCGTCAGCGCGCGCTTCGGTCGCGCGTATTCGCGCCGGGGCGCAAATACGAAGTGAAGTCCGGGATGATCGATCGCCTGCATGAGGCGATCGCCCGGCATCATGTCCTGCGGCTCGACTACCGCGACGAGGCCGCCCGAGAGAGCCAACGCGAGGTCGAGCCTTTGTGTCTGGCCTTCTGGGGCGGCGTATGGACGCTCGGCGCGTGGTGCCGTCTGCGCCGTGACTTCCGCAATTTCCGCCCCGATCGCATCAGCGCACTGGAAGCGACCGGCGAGGTCTTCGAGGAGACCGTCGAGCACGGCTTCGACGGCTACCTGCGCACGATGGGCGCGCGCGCCGAAGCGCTGGATGACTGATTGCACACCCCTGCGTTGGCTCGACGCGCTACATTCGGGCGATCGGGGCCGGGAGCGGGCGATGAAACGGCGTGGCGCGTGTGAGTTGGCGCTTTGGCGGATCAGCGTGCCCGCGGCCGCGGAGCACACTCCGTGAACGTCGAGCCCGCCTTCGCGAAAAGCACACCCATGTCAGAGAGCCAACGCGGAGACGGTCGCTTCAAGCGGCAACTGAGCCTGACCGATCTCACTTTCATCGGACTCGGCGCGATCTTCGGCTCGGGCTGGCTGTTCTCGGCCAGCTACGTGGCCGACATGGCCGGCCCCTCGGGGACGATTTCCTGGTTGATCGGCGGCGCGGCGGTACTGCTGCTCGGGCTGGTGTATTGCGAACTGGGCGCCGCGCTGCCGCACGCGGGCGGCGTGGTGCGCTATCCCGAGTATTCGCACGGGCCGCTGCTCGGCTTCCTGATGGGACTGATCACCCTGATCGCGTTCTCCAGCCTGATCGCGATCGAAGTGGTCGCCTGCCGCCAATATGCCTCGGCCTGGTTCCCGCAACTGACGCAGGCGGATTCACAAGCACCGACCCTGCTGGGCTGGTTCGTGCAACTCGCGATCCTGTGCGTATTCTTCCTGCTGAACTACTTCAGCGTGAAGACCTTCGCGCGCGCCAACAATCTGGTCAGCGTGTTCAAGTTCGTAGTACCGCTGGCCGTGGTGGTCGTGCTCTTGAGTTTCTTCCGCGCGGGCAATCTCACCGTGCACGGCTTCGCGCCGTCCGGATTTTCCGGCATCGCCGGTGCCGTCTCCGCCGGTGGCATCATCTTCGCGTACCTCGGGCTGACGCCGATCGTTTCGGTCGCCGGCGAAGTGCGCGATCCGCAGCGTACGATTCCGATCGCGCTGATCCTGTCGGTGGCGCTGTCAACGATCATCTACTTGCTCCTGCAGGTCGCCTTCCTCGGCAGCGTGCCGGCGGCCGACATCGCGCACGGCTGGCACGGCGTGGGCAAGCTGTTCGCGCTGCCGTTCCATGACATCGCGATCGCGCTGGGCGTCGGCTGGCTGGCCTTCCTGGTCGTGTGCGACGCGATCATCTCGCCGAGCGGCTGCGGCAACATCTACATGAACGCCACGCCGCGCGTGGTCTACGGCTGGGCGCGCAGCGGCACGTTCTTCAAGCTGTTCACGCGCGTGGATGGCGCTTCCGGCATCCCGCGTCCGGCGCTGTGGCTGACCTTTGCGCTCGCGATCTTCTGGATGCTGCCGTTTCCCTCGTGGTCGGCGATGATCGACGTGGTTTCGGCCGCGCTGGTCATGAGTTACGCGGTGGCCCCGATCACTGCCGCGTCATTGCGGCGCACCGCACCCGGGCTGCACCGCCCGTTCCGCGTGCGCGGCTTCGCCGTGATCGGCCCGCTGTCGTTTGCGATCGCCGCGCTGATCGTCTTCTGGTCGGGATGGAAGACGGTGTCGTGGCTGCTCGGCGTGCAGATCGTGTTGTATGTGCTGTACGTCCCGTGGCGCGCGCGGCGCGGCGTCGATCGAGGCGAGCTCGCGCATCACGTGCGCGCGTCGCTGTGGCTTGTCGGTTTCTACTGGCTGATGATCGGGCTGTCGTGGCTGGGCACCTTCGGCGGCAAGGGCATCGTCGCTTCGCCCTGGGATTCGGTGCTGGTCGCGGCCGTCGCGCTGGCCGTGTACGCCTGGGGCGCGCGCAGCGGCTTGCCGTTCTTGCAGCACGCATCAATCAACAATGGGGATTAATCCGGCGCGACGATTCGCTGCGAGAACGCGGCGCACGGTGCGACTCCGCTGCCCTGCGGATCCGGATCGAGAGAACAAGTCCTGGAGAGCACGATGAAGAAACTCGGGATTCCGAAAGCTTTGGGTTGCGCGTTGTGCCTCGCCGCGCTGGCGGCATCGGCTGCGCACGCGCAGGAGAAAAAGCATCTGCCTAAGACGACGACACCGCCTCCCTTGCAATTCCACTACATGGGGCCGCCCGCAGGCGGGCGCGTCGCGTCGGTCGCGGGTGTTCCCGGCGATTACTCCACGTATTACCTCGGCGCGGCCTCGGGCGGGTTGTGGAAGTCCACGGACGGTGGACACACTTTCCTGCCGATCTTCGACGACCAGGACACGTCAGCGATCGGTGCGATTGCCGTCGCGCCTTCCGACTCCGACACGGTGTGGGTCGGCACGGGCGAGCGCTGGTTCATCCGCCCCAGCGATATCTGGGGCAACGGCGTGTACAAGTCCACCGATGCCGGCAAGACATGGAAACGGATGGGGCTGACGGACACCGGCCGCATCGCGCGCATCGTCATCAATCCCAGGGACGCGAACAACGTATTGGTGTGCGCCGAAGGACGCGGCAACAGCCCGCAACAGGAGCGCGGCGTTTTCCGCAGCACCGACGGCGGCAAGACCTGGACGCAGACGCTGTTCGTCAACCCGGAAACAGGTTGCAGCGGCCTGAGCATGGACCCGACCGATCCCGACATTGTTCTGGCGGGCACCTGGCAGGTGACCGGGCGCACCTGGGCGGAACTGAGCGGAGGACCGGGCAGCGGGATTTATCTTTCCCACGACAACGGCCGCACCTGGGAACACCTGACCAACGGCTTGCCGACACCGCCGCTGGGCAAGACCGACGTCACCATCTCGCCGGCTAATCCGCAGCGCATGTACGCGCTGATCCAGACCAGGGACCAGGGCTCGGTGTGGCGCAGCGACGACGGCGGCGCGACCTGGAGCGTGGTGAGCCACGATCGCAACCTGATCATGCGCGCCGGCTATTACATCCGCATCGAGGCCAATCCGAAGGACGCGAACGGCGTGCTGGTGCTGAACAGCGCCGTGCATTACTCGCGCGACGGCGGGCTGACTTTCTCGGGCGAAGGCGGCAAGGACGCGAAGCCGCTCGGTCCGGCTTCCTGCGGCGATTGCCACGACGCGTGGATCGACCTGACCAATCCAGACCACTACGTGCTCACCGACGACGGCGGCGCGCAGATCGCCACCGGCGCGGGCACCGCGCTCTCGGTCGCGTTGCCGATCGGGCAGGTTTATCACATCGCCAGTGACAAGCAGGTTCCGTACTGGATCTACGGCAACCGCCAGGACGACGGCGCCTGGCGTTTGTCCAGTGACATCTCGCAGCCCAGCGGCAATGGCCTGCTGCATGAAAATGAGTTCATGCCGCAAATGAAACAGTCCGATGAGTCTTCCGAAGATCACGAAGACCACGGCAAGTTCAAGGTCGACAAGGCGCTGCTCGCGAAATACCCGAAGGCGGCCCCGCCGCCGAAGGGCTGGACGCTCGGTCCCGATGGCGAACCGAAAACGCCGCCGGACCAGAGCGGCTTCGAAGGCCCCAACCAGCCGGCGGTTACGTACCAGTATTTCCCGAACGCCTGCGAATCGGGGTTCACCCTGCCCGCGCCGGACGATCCGGATATCGTCTGGTCGTCGTGCTACGGCAACAACCTGTTCCGTTTCGATCTGGCCCAGGGCACGCCGCATTCGGTTTCCCCGTCCCGGATCGGGCTCGACTCGCCGCCGGACGAGACGAAGTACCGCTGCCACTGGACCTCGCCTTTGGCGATCGATCCTTTCGATTCACGCAACGTCTACCTCGGCTGCCAGATGGTGTTGCGCACGAGTGATGCCGGCCACTCGTGGATCGAATTCAGTCCCGACCTTTCGACGCGCGATCCTTCGCGCATCGTGCCGAGCGGCGGCCTGATGCAGGACAACCTCGGCCAGTACGACGGCGAGGTGGTCTGGTCCATGGCGTTCTCGCCAATCGTGAAGGGCTTGCTGTGGGCCGGCACCAACGACGGCAAGCTCTGGTACACGACCGATGCCGAATCGCAATCGGCGCCGCTGTGGACGGATGTCAGCGCGAACCTGCACCTGCCGCCGTGGGGCGAGATCAACCAGATCTCGCCGTCGCATTTCCATCCGGGCACGGTGTATGTCGCGGTGGACTTCCGCTGGGCCGGTGAGAACGACCACAAGCCGTACATCCTGATGACGATGGATTACGGCAAGACCTGGAAGAACATCAGCGGCGATCTTCCCTCGAGCAATCCGCTCGACTACACGCTCTCGGTTGCCGAGAACCCGAATCGCGAGGGCATGCTGTTCGCCGGCACCGGTCACGCCTTCTACTACACGCTCGACAACGGCCGGCACTGGATCCACTTCGACAAGGGATTGCCGCCGTCGCCGGTGAGCTGGATCAACGTCGAGCCGCGCATGCACGACGTGGATGTGTCCACCTACGGACGCGGCGACTACATCCTGCCCGACATCGTCATCCTGGAGCAGACCGGAAGCGCGGAGCAACCGGATAGCGGCGCGACGCGGCTGTTCGAGCCCGGTCCTGTATTCCGCCAGGCGCGCGGCGCCTACCCCACGGCCGCGCAGCCCGCCCGGCCGCAATTCCAGTTCTACCTGGCGCACGCGCCGAAGAACCCCGTGCAACTGCAAATCCTGGATAGCCAGGGCAAGGCGATCCGCACCGAGCAACTGGACGCGCACCAGGGATTGAACGGCGCGTACTGGGACCTCTTCTATGACATGCCGACCGACGTCAAGCTGCGGACGACGCCGAAAGAGAATCCGTACATCTGGGACGAGCCGCGCTACAAGGGCAAGGACTTCCGCACGATCGTCCATTGGGGCGTTGATGCGCACACGGGCACGCCGATTGCGGCGCCCGGTGATTACCAGGTGCGGGTGACGGTGGACGGGAAGTCTTACACGCAGCCGTTCAAGGTCCTCAAGGATCCGAAGATCGCCGCGAGCGATGCCGTGCTGCAGGACTCCACTGCGTTGCAGGTGCAGATCGCCAACGCTCTCACCCGGACTTCGAACATGGTCAACGCCATGGAGGACTGGCGCAAGCAGATCGAAGATCTGCTCAAGACGCACGCTTCGGATTCCACGGGCACCGCGCTCGAGCAACTCGATGCGCAGATCCTGGAAGTGGAAAACCAGCTGGTCAGCCCGGAAGCCCGGCTCAGCGACGACAAGCAGTTTTCCACGCCGTACAGGGTCTACTGGAGCCTGCGCTGGCTGGGCGGCCAGGTCGCCCAGGGCGCGCAGAATGCCGCGGGCGGTTCCGATTACGAACCCACGGTCGTGCAGCGCCAGACCTTCGCGGCGGTGCAGGGCGATCTCGCGCGCGCGCAGGCGGGCTTCGACAACCTCAGGTCGAACGTGCTGCCCGCTTTCAACAGCAGCATGAAAAGCGCGGGAGTGACGATCAAACCGGGCCAATGAAGCGCGGGAGAAACTCGATCGTTGTGTGACTGCTGGCCGAGCCGGCGGCCGGACTCCACCGCTTGAGACGGATCGCGTGCTCATTGGAAGCCCTGACCGGCTTGGGTGCGGCGACTCTACATATGGAGTATTATTGCCATAAGCTACACATGAGAAGGACGTGCCATGCCCAGCCGGCCGCACCGGATCGTCGAAGCAGCGCCGCAACACCAGGTGCAGGTGGACGCACTGAGCGGGTCGGGCTTGCGCGCGTTCTTCCGGATTGCCGAGCGCTGGAATCTGCGGGTGGCCGAACAGCGCAAACTGCTCGGTGACCCGCCGGAATCCACCTTCTACAAATGGAAGCGCGAACAGGAAGGCACGCTTTCGCGCGACACGCTGGAGCGAATCAGCTACGTGCTCGGCATCTTCAAGGCGCTGGCGATCCTGTTTCCGCAACCTGGGCGCGCCGATGCCTGGTTGCGCAAGCCCAGCAGCGCACCGACTTTCGGTGGACAGAGCGCGTTGCAACGCATGCTCTCGGGCCATGTCGCCGACCTGTACGTGGTGCGGCAGTATCTGGATGCGCAAAGGGGCTAGCGCACTCAATGCTCCAGTGGTCGCCATTCCAGGGACGCGCCGGATGACCTCCGGCGCGGAACCACGGAGCTCCTGGCCATGACGGCTCTTATCGCGCGCAGGCGCGCTCTTACAAGGCAGATTCCGGATCGCCGCCTCGCGGCGTCCGGAATGACAGAGTACGAACTTTGACGGCCACCCCACCCCTCCACCGCATTCGCTGGCAACGTGCCTATCGCATTGTGCCGAGCCGCTTTCCGCCGGTCGGCGTGTTCGACGCGATCGCCGATCCGAAAGACCTCGACGCGCTGTATGCGATCGAGGCGTTGACCAATCCGCGCCTGCGCGAGGAATGGGGAGAGCTTGCGCAGGTGCCACGCGAGCGGCGCGTCAGCGGACCAGGCAGCACGCCGCTGATGGCCGCATTCACGCACTTGAATCCAGAAGGCAGCCGCTTTTCCGACGGCAGTTATGGCGTGCTGTATCTCGCGCACGCGGTGGATACCGCGATCGCGGAGACGGTGCATCACCGCGAGAAGTTCCTTGCTGCGACGAACGAGCCGCCGATCGACGTGCCGATGCGCTGCTACGTCACCGGCGTGCACGGGACCCTGCACGACATCCGCAAGGGCTTCAAGGTCGAGCACGATCCGGACAGCTACGCCGCTTCGCAGAAGCTCGGTGCGCGCTTGCGACGCGAGGGCTCCAATGGCATCTCCTATGACAGCGTACGCCACGCGGGTGGCCAATGCGTGGCGTTGTTCTACCCCGACCTCGCCTCGCCCTGCGTGCAGGGCAGGCATTTCCTGTATTGCTGGGATGGCGCCCAGATCGCCCAGGTGCTGGAGGTCAGCGCGGTGCGACGGGTGCGCTGATTGGCACCCCGTTGCAGGGTCGGGAGTTGCAAGCGGTCAGGGAGCAGGCGATTCCTTGTCCATCCTGCGGTACTGCAAGGCTTCCGCAAGGTGCTCGCGCCCGATGCGTTCGGCTCCGGCGAGATCGGCGATGCTGCGGGCGACACGCAGCACGCGATGGTACGCGCGCGCGGAGAGGCCGAGCCTGTCGAGCGCACGCTGCAGCAACGCGCGCTCGCTCTCGCCGAGCGCGCAGTCGCGCTCGATCTCGCGGGTGGTGAGCGCGGCATTGGGCTTGCCGGCGCGTGCCATCGCGACCTCGCGCGCGGCGATCACGCGGGCACGCACCGCGGACGAAGGCTCGTCCTGCTCGCGGCGCCTACCGTCCAGTTCGGACAAGGGCAGCCGCGGCACATCCACCGCAAGATCGATGCGATCGAGCAGCGGGCCGGAGATGCGGCCGCGATAGCGAGTGATCGCGTCCGGCGTGCAACGGCAACGGCCGTTGGGATCGCCCGCATAGCCGCACGGGCACGGGTTCATCGCCGCGACCAGCTGGAAGCGCGCCGGGAATTCGGCCTGGCGCGCGGCGCGCGAGATCACGATGCGGCCGGACTCCAGCGGCTCGCGCAGCACCTCCAGAGTGTGGCGGTCGTATTCGGGCAGCTCGTCGAGGAACAGCACGCCATGGTGGGCCAGCGAAATCTCGCCCGGGCGCGGATGCGATCCGCCGCCGACCAGCGCGACCGCAGACGCCGTATGGTGCGGTGCCCGGAACGGGCGACGCCTCCATGCGCCGGGCTCGATCGGCATCCCGCACACCGAACGCACCGCGCAGGCCTGCAAGGCTTCGCTTTCGGTGAGTGGCGGCAGGATTCCCGGCAGGCGTTGCGCCAGCATGGACTTGCCGGTGCCGGGCGGGCCGACCATCAACAGGTGGTGCGCGCCGACCGCGGCGATTTCCAGCGCGCGCCGGGCATGCAACTGGCCGCGCACGTCGGCGAGATCGGGTTCTTCATCGGATGGCGCGATTCGCGCACCGCTCGCGTCCGGCGCGGCCAGCGAC
>DASSFA010000326.1:0-5112 GCA_035694895.1 Rhodanobacteraceae bacterium
GCGGAAGTCGTGCAGACCGTGCCGGAACCGACATGACCAACGCCGGGGCCAACGATCAGCTCGCGCTCGCGGCGGCACTGACGCGGCGCACGCAACAGTTGTGCCTCGGACTCGAGCATGGAGAGGCGGAAATCCTCGACCGGGTCACGCCGGTCACGGCGGAACTGCTGCGCTGGTGGTTCGGCGAGGATGCATGCCAGTCGCGCAATTTGAATTTCCATGCGGGCCAGCGCCAGGCGATCCTCAATGTCATCGTTGCCCACGAGGTGCTGGACAGCCCGAATCTCGCCGATCTTTACCAGCAGGTGTGCAAGGAGGCCTTGCTGGAGCACAACCGTCTCCACGAAGTCGAGCAGGGCAAGCACGCGCATCCGAAGTATTGCCTGAAGATGGCCACCGGCACCGGCAAGACTTGGGTGCTGCAGGCCCTGCTGATCTGGCAGATGTTGAACAAGACCGCCGCCGTCGAGGAAGGCCGCCCGGACCCGCGATTCACCCGCCATTTCCTGATCGTCGCGCCGGGGCTGATCGTGTACGAACGGCTGCTGGACGCCTTTCTGGGCAAGGAAGGGCAAGCGGGGACGCGCGAGTTTGCTTCTTCCGATATCGCGAGTTGCGCCGAACTGTTCGTGCCTCCGGCGCAACGCGAACGCATCGAGCAGTTCGTGCGCGGCAATGTCTGCACCAAAGCCGAGATCGGCCTGAAGGCCACCGGCAACGGCATGATCGCGATCACCAACTGGCACGCACTGGCCGATGCCGAGCAGGAAGAAGAGGAATGGGAAGTCGAGGACGAATCGCTGGTCACGCCGGGCATGGTGGCCGACGCGGCGACGGTTGCCTATGACGTCTTGCCGCTGGTTCCCGGCAGGGCGCAGGGCAACAGCCTCGACGTGCTGGACCGCCGCTGGGCGCGCGGCAACGTGCTCGCGTTCCTCGCCGGGCTGCCCGAGCTGATGGTGTTCAACGACGAGGCGCACCACATCCATGAGCTGAAGCGCGAAGGCGAAGCCGACGAGGTCGAATGGCAAAAGAGCCTGTCGCGTATCGCAGCCGGGAAAGGCCGGCATTTCGCGCAGGTGGATTTCTCCGCAACGCCTTACAACGACGTCGGCGGCGGCAAGAAGAAACGCAAGGTGTACTTCCCGCACATCGTGGTGGACTTCGATCTGACCGACGCGATGCGGGCGGGCCTGGTGAAATCGCTGGTGCTGGACAAGCGCAAGGAAATCGGCGCGCTGCCGCTGGAGTTCAAGGCGGAACGCGACGAGAGCGGCGCGCCCACGCTGTCCGAAGGACAATGCGTGATGCTGCGCGCGGGCCTGCAGAAGCTGCGCAAGCTGGAGGCGGATTTCGCGCGGCTCGACCCGGAACGCCATCCGAAGATGCTGGTGGTGTGCGAGGACACGTCGGTCACGCCGCTGGTGAACGAGTTCCTGATGGACCAGGGCTTGCACGTCGACGACGTGCTGACCGTGGATTCAGGTAAAAAATCCGAACTCGGCGAGAAGGAATGGCTATCGATCAAACAGAAGCTGTTCGACGTGGACCGACGTGCGCAACCGCGCGTGATCGTCAGCGTGCTGATGCTGCGCGAAGGGTTCGACGTCAACAACATCTGCGTGATCGTGCCGCTGCGTTCCAGCCAGGCGCAGATCCTGCTGGAACAGACCATCGGGCGCGGATTGCGCCTGATGTGGCGCGACCCGGAATACGCCGACATCAAGCGCGAGAACAGGGAGCGGATCAATCGTGGCGAGGAGCCGAACAGCCTCATAGACATCCTCTCGATCGTCGAGCACCCGGCGTACCAGAGCTGGTACGACGACCTGATGAGGGAAGGGCTGGTCGGTTCCACGGGCGACGACGAAGCCAGCAGCATCGGTGATCTGATCGCCGTGGAGCTGCGGCCCGATTTCGAAAAATACGATTTCGCCATTCCCTTCATCCTGCGCGAGACAGAGGAGAGTCTCGATCACCTGCCGATCGATCCGGCTGGGCTGACCCCGTTCGGGGCGATAAGCCGCACTGCCCTCAAGGAACTTGTCGGCAAGGGTGACACCTTCACTTCCCACGACTTGCAAAGCGCTACGCTGTTTGGCGATTACCGCGTGGACGGCGCGGTGATGAACGTGGGTGGCTACAACGAACTGCTCTCGCGGCTCACGCGCCGCATCAGCCAGGCGCTGAGCCAGCCGCTGCCGATGGGGAACCGGATCGCGGCACACCTCGCCAAGCCTTACATGCAGGTCAGCTCCGACGTGCTCGCCGGCGCGATCGACGAATACATCCGCGAGCGCCTGTTCCGTGAATCGTTCGAGCCGTTCGAGGACGAGAACTGGCGGCTGTTGATGCTGCAGCCTGTCGTGGATCACGTCATCAAGGTGTTCGCCCTGGCGCTGGTGAAAGCGGAGGAACGGGGCTTGGTTGGCGAGACGGACGTGCGGCATCGGCATTTGTCCGAGGTCAGCCGGTTGACCATGCGCGAAAGTGCTTCGATGGAGGTCGGCAAGTGCATCTATCCGAAATTGCCGTATCCGATGCGCAGCGGCGGACTGGAACGCGCATTCATCGACTGGGCGCAGCACGACAGCAGCGTGCAGGCCTTCTGCAAGATCAGCGAAAACCGCCATGATTTCGTGCGCCTGCGCTACGTCAAGAACGATGGCCTGCCGGGCTTTTATTCACCGGACTTCCTGGTGCGGACCGCAGATGCGATTTATCTGGCGGAAACCAAAGCCCAGCAGCAGACCAGCCACCCGAATGTCCAGCGCAAGTTGAAGGCTGCCGCAACATGGTGTGAGCGCATCAATGAACTGCCACCCGCGCAACGAGGCAACTTGCCCTGGTACTACACCCTTGTTGGCGAATCCCTGTTCCACGACTGGCGGCAGAAGGGTGCTCGCCTGGCCGAACTGCTTGCCCTTGCGCGAATCCGCGCAGGTCTGGGTCAGCAGACCCAGGCTCGCCTGTCGCTGGGAGATTGAAGGGCCGGAGCTTGACGGCTTTTTAGCATCCCGCCAACGAAAGCTTGCGCTTCGCGCGGCTAGCCTGCGGGCCGATGTTCAGGCAGGCTGAACGGAATTCGCCGTCTCCTTGACCGCCTGTGCCGGCGGGTTTGTACTGGTCGGTGCCATCGCGAGCCGATGGCTCCACGGGTCAGACATTCAAGGAGGAGAACATGAAACGCACGCAATCAATGATGTCGCTGCTGATCGCCGGAGTGCTGGCCTGCGCGGCGCCGCTGGCGCTGGCGCAAAGCAGCACCGATACGCAGGACACCGGCATGCAGCATCCGCAATCGGGCGCATTGACCCATTCGGGCAGCTTGCAGCAGCACCCCCAGTCCGCGACGGAAAGCGGCTCGTCCATGCAGAGCGGCTCCAGCAGCGGCAGCATGTCGAGCTCCAGCATGTCCAACGGGCAGATGATGGGCGAGCACAGCATGAGCGGCACGGTCGAGTCGGTGAGCAGCAACGGGATGGTGCACGTCAAATCGGAAGGCATGAACCTGCGGCTGCATTTCCCGAACGCTTCGCAGAACCTGAAGAAAGGCGACAAGATCACGGTACATCTGGGTTACACGAAGGACAGCTCGTCCTCGACGTGACCACAAAGCCACAGGCTGTTCCACGGGCGGCTTCGGGCCGCCCGTTTTTTTCCCGCTCCATGCGGTCAACCGCCGGATATGCTAGACAAGAGTTTTCACGATTCGAGCGCAGCAGGCTCCCCCATGTCAGCAAGCGCGCAAATCTCTGCCCCGAACACCCGCGCGGAAGTGCCGGTGTGCGCGCTGCTGGTCGAGCGCGGCAAGCTGAAGGAATCCGACCTCGCGCGCGCCGAGCGCATCCACGCCGAATCGCCGGACGGCACGCTTACCGCGCTGCTGGCGCGGCTGGGCCTGGTGTCGGAGCGCGACCTCGCCGAGGCCTGGTCGGAAACGCTGCACTTGCCGCTGCTGGCGATCAAGGAGGCGCCGGACGCACCGCCGGAAAGTGCCGGCAATGGGCTGTCGCTGCGCTTCATGAAGCAGCATCACGTCGTGCCGATCGGCGAGCGCGATGGCGCGCTGGAACTGGCGGCCGCCGATCCCGGTGATCCGTATCCGCTGCAGGCGGTGTCGCTGGCGGCCGGCAGGCCGGTGGTGCTGCGCATCGCGCTGCGCTCGGAAATCGACGACCTGATCGAGCGCTGGCATGGCCAGGGCCGCAGCGCGCTCGGCGCGATCGTCGAAGGCATGGACGGCGAAGGCGCCGGCGGGGAAGACGACATCGAGCACCTGCGTGACCTGGCTTCCGAAGCGCCGGTGATCCGCCTGGTGAATCTGCTGATCCAGCGCGCGGTGGAAGCGCGCGCATCCGACATCCATATCGAGCCTTTCGAAAATCGCCTGAAGGTGCGGTATCGGATCGACGGCGTGCTGCACGAGGTGGAAGCGCCGCCGGCGTCCAGCACCGCGGCGGTGATTTCGCGCATCAAGATCATGGCGCGCATGAACATCGCCGAGCGCCGGCTGCCGCAGGACGGCCGCATCATGCTGCGCGTGCAGGGCAAGGAACTGGACCTGCGCGTGTCGTGCATCCCGACCAGCTTCGGCGAGTCGGTGGTGATGCGCATCCTCGACCGCGGCAACGTGGTGCTGGACTTCGCCGCGCTCGGTTTCGACGAACATACGCTGCCGCAGTTCCTGCAGGTGCTGGAGCAGCCGCACGGCATCATGCTGGTCACGGGTCCCACGGGTTCCGGCAAGACCACCACGCTGTACACCGCACTGTCGAAGATCAACACGCCGGATCGCAAGATCATCACCGTCGAGGATCCGGTCGAATACCAGCTCGAAGGCATCAACCAGATGCAGGTGAAGCCGGCGATCGGACTGGATTTCGCCGGCGCCCTGCGTTCGATCGTGCGCCAGGACCCGGACGTGATCATGATCGGCGAGATGCGCGACCTGGAAACCTGCAAGATCGCGATCCAGTCCGCGCTCACCGGACATCTGGTGCTATCCACGCTGCACACCAATTCGGCGGCCGGAGGATTGACGCGCCTGCTCGACATGGGTGTCGAGGATTACCTGCTCGCTTCCACCGTCAACGCGATCCTCGCGCAGCG
>DASSFA010000327.1:0-8715 GCA_035694895.1 Rhodanobacteraceae bacterium
CGCAACACCGCCTGCCGCTGCTGCTCGGTGATGAACACCGAAAAATCGTTCTTGCCGCTCATCTCTCCGATCAGCGCGCTGACCATGTCGCCCACCGGCGAGGTCATGCCGGCGTGGAAGCGCGGGTTCTGCCTGAGGATCGCGCCCAGCAGCGTGGTTCCGGCGCGCGGAAACCCGGAAATGAAATGGATCCTCGGCATCATCACCTGCTGCTGCGTGGCCGGGTGTTGCCCCGCGGCCTGCTGGGCCGGTGGTGGTGTGACGTGCTGCTGCATGGCGCCCCCTGGAGCGAAGACTCAGGCGGCGAGTGTACCAATGCGCGCGGGCGGGCCGGATCGGCGCGGGTCTGAAGGCTTGCCGGAATCACCCCTCAAGGGGAGGAGACGGAGCGAGCGGGTGAAAATGAGCTTGGTGCCCGTCGATCCGGACTAGCTCATCGAACCAAAGGCCACGCTCAGCATGCCGATGCTGGCGTGCTCGATGCCGTCGACCAGGATTTCCGCGGGCTCGTCCCCACCCTGCTGCGCCAGCGCGTACAGCAGCGGCCAGTAATGCTCCGGCGTGGGCGCGCTCAAACGCGTGGCCTCGTCGTCCGCCGGTTCGATCAGCGCGGCGTGGTTGTGCGAACGCAACGCATCGTCCACGTGCCGGTTGAAGTGCTCGGCCCACGGCGCGGGCGGCGCGGCTTCGTTCCAGTCCATCCGCCGCAGGTTGTGCACCACGTTGCCGAAGCCGGCGATCAGCACGCCTTCATCGCGCAGCGGACGCAGGCGTTTTGCCAATTCGTAGTGTTCGCGCGCGGACAGCGCGCCGTCGAGGCTCAATTGCACGACTGGAATGTCGGCTTGCGGATACACATGCCGCAGCACCGACCAGGTGCCGTGATCCAGGCCCCACTGCTCCTGGTCCAGCGCGACTTGCGTGGGCGACAGCAACTCACTCACGCGCTGCGCGAGCTGCGGATCGCCCGGCGCGGGGTATTCCACCTCGAACAACGCGCGCGGAAAGCCGCCGAAATCGTGGATCGTGCGCGGACGTTCCATCGCTGTGACCGCCGTGCCACGCGTCACCCAGTGCGCGGAAACCGCCAGCACCGCGCGCGGCCGCACCCGCTCACCGAACACCCGCCACGCCCGCGTGTAGCGGTTGTCCGCGAGCGCGTTCATGGGACTGCCGTGACCGAGGAAAACTGAAGGAAGCATGGGCTGTGCTCTTGCACACTATCTTGCGCGCCTTGCGCGTGCGGCGTGAAGCCGACGAGCGGATTCCGGAGCGGAGGTGCGGTTCGCGCCTATGCCTTCGCAGCCCCCGGCCTCATCGCCCGGATGCTCCGCATCTGCGGGCTGCCCAAGCACGCGAGCGCGATAACGGTGAGCGTGAGGCCGGCGATGCCGAACAGCGCGGCCAGCGAGATCACTTTCAGCAGCGCGCCGGCGGCGGCCGCGGAGAGCGGGCCCAGCCCCATGAAGGTGAACATCAGGATGCTCATGGTGCGGCCCATCATCTGCTGCGAGACGCGCTGCTGGATCCAGGTGAAGATCGCGATCTGCACCATGCCGCCGAGCAGGCCGGTGCAGAACAGCAAGGCAGCGCCGGAATAAGTGGTGTGCACCAGCGTCAGCGCGGCGAGCGTCAGGCCGATGGTGCTGTCGATGCACAGCACCATCACGCCGAGATGCCCGCGCGCCAGCTTCTGGCCGAGGCTCGAGAGAAAGCTGCCCAAGAACATGCCCACGCCTTGCGCGGTCATCAGGATGCCGAGCGAGGCTGCGCCGAGGTTGAGGCGCGTATCCGCCAGCACCGGCAGGCCGACCTGGATCGGCCCGCCCACAAAAACCGACACGAAGCTCGCATAGATCACGAACGCGCGCAGCGGCACATCGTGCCACACGTAGCGCACACCCGCGGCGATGCTGGCGAACACGCCACCGCTCGCCTTCGGTGGATGGAAGTCGCCGTGGATACGTACCATCGCCAGCGACGCCAGCGAGAACACGAAGCTCGCCGCATCGATGGAGAACGCCAGCCCCAGGCCGCGCTCATCCTGCAGCGCCTGGGTCGATGGATGATGCGCACCGAGCGCGATCACGAAGCCGGCGAGCACCGGACCGACCACCATGCTGAGCTGGCGCATGCCCATGAAGGCCGCGTTCGCGGCGCGCAACTGCTCCGGTTTCACCAGTTGCGGCAGGATCGCGGAACCGGCCGGATACGCGAACGCCGTGGACAGGCCGATGCCGAGCGCAAGCAGGTAGACCATCCACATCTGGATGTCGCCGACGAGCACCAGTGCGGCGAGGATCACGATGCAGGCGGCATTGACCGCGCGCGCGCCGAGCAACACCCGCCGCGGCGACATGCGGTCCACGATGGCGCCGCCGACCAGCATGAACGCTGCGCGCGGGAAAGCCATCACCGCCAGCACGATGCCCAGCGCGGCGGGATTGCCGGTGAGCTTCAGCACCAGCCACGGCAGTGCAACCAGCGTGAACTGGTCGCCGAAGGCGGAAATCGAACTGCCGCCGAACAGGAGGCTGAAATCGCGATTGGCGAAAAGCGAACTGCGCGCGGGCGTCGGCGTCGCGGGAGAGGCGGTGTTCATGGGAGTGCCTGCCGGAATCCGCTGCGAAGTCTAACCGCGCAGCGGATTCCGCACAGGCCACCCGTGCCGGCTTACTCCGCCGGCGCGAGCAGTTTCGGATCGCCGACCTTCACCGGCTCGCCGACGGGCAGCGTCTGCACGCCGGCCGATTTCGCCTGTTTGTTGAAGTCGAGTACGGCCTGGCGCAGCGAACCGTTGAAGGTATCGAGCTTCGGTTGCAATCCTGCTTCCTGCTGCGCGATGTACTGCCGCTGGCTTGCATTGGGCGCCTGGTCCGGGCCCATGCGCGAGATGCTGCGGTACAGGCCGAAGAAGCTCATGCCCCACGGCGAAAGCTCGTGCAGGTCGTCTTCCGGCACCTTGTACTGGATGTTCGGGTGCCAGAAGTCCTTCGAGAAATCGCCAAGTTGCTGCTTCAGGGTCTCGGCGCTCGCATGCACGTTCGCCTTCGCACTGCCCGCCGCGGCGCCAGCCGTGGAATCCAGCACCTTGTCGAGCGCCTGCATCATGGCGTAGCTGCGTCCGATCATCGCCACGTCCGCCGCGGCTTCGCCACGCAGCCGCATCGCGGTATCGAACGCCGCGCGCTGCACGTCCATCGGCGGATTGACGCGCGGATCGGCGATGACCTGCACGGTCTCGTTCGCGCTGTGGCCGTTGGCTGCTTCGACTTTCACCTGATAACTGCCCGGCAACGCGAGCGGACCTTTGGGCTGGTCGTTTTCGTCGGGGCGTTCCTGCTCACGCAGCGATTTAGGCAGTTCGACTCCGGTGTAGCGCATGTTCCAGGACGCCACGTTGATGCCGGCCTTGGCGGGCGCATGGAAGGTCGCGACCGGTTTGCCGGCGCTGTCGGTCACGGTGACCACGACCGGATTGCACTGCTCGAACGAGGGCTTCTTCTTCTCCGACTTGCCTTGCTCCTCCTCGCCCTTCTTCTGCACGTCGCCCTTCGGTTGCGGTCCGGCATTTTCCTGTGCCGTTTCGTCGCCATTCTTTTCCGCGTTGTCCTCCTTCGCACACTCCTTCGGCACGTTGATCGCCTTGGCCAGCGAATAGACGATGGTCGGCCCGCTCGGTGGATTCGGCGTCTTGAACTCGCCCGGCGCAGGCCCGATGTGGCGGCCGCCGAACTCGATCCACTCCGTGCCCTGGGCGCTCGGGAACAGATGGAACGCGGCGTCGGCCATCTTCGGCTGCCACTGCTCCAGCGCCTCGATGTTGTCGAGGATCCACAGGCCATAGCCGTGCGTGGCCAGCACGATGTCGTGCGGCGACCTGGTGAACTTGATGTCCCACACCGCCATCGTCGGCAGGTTGCCGGTCATCGGCTGCCAATGCGCGCCATCGTCGAACGACAGATAGAGGCCGCGCATGGTGCCCAGCGCGAGCAGGCCCTTGCGATTGGGATCTTCGCGCACCACCACCGCGGCGTAGTCGTCCGGCAAGCCGTTCGTGATGCTCTGCCAGTGCGCGCCGTAGTCGCTGGTCTTCAGCACATAGGGATGTTCGTCGCCGAGCATGTGGCCGTCCACCGCGATGTACGCGGTGCCGGCATCGAACGGCGACACGCCGATCTGGTAGATGCGGCCCAGCGAGACCGCTTGCGGCAGGCCCGCCGAAACATTGGTCCAGTTGGCGCCGCCATCCTTGCTGACCCACACCAGGCCGTCGTCGGTGCCGGCCCAGATCACGTTCTCGTCGGTCGGCGCGAGCGAGATCGAAATGATGGTGTCGGTGTTTTCCGCGCTGGAGATGTCATGGAACACCGGACCGCCGGCGACCGGCTGGTGCTCCTTGATGTCGCGGGTGAGGTCTTTCGAGATCGGCTGCCAGTTCGCGCCGCCGTCGGTGGACTTGAACACCACGTTCGCGCCGAGATAGAGCGTGTTCGGATCGGTCACCGACACGGCGATCGGCGCGGCCCAGTTGAAGCGGTACTGGAGCTGCGAGATCGGGGTGTCGCCCATGCTCGTCATCACCGGACGGATGAACTTGCGCGTCATGTTGCGCATGTCGATGCGCGAGGTGAATCCCGTCTGCGATGCGGCATAGACGATGGACGGATCCGAGGGCGCGGGTACCACGTAGGTGCCGTCGCCACCGGAGGGATTCCACCAGTCCGCGCCCCAGATGCCCGCGCCGGCGAGGCTGTTGGACGGACCGCACGCCGCGTTGTCGTCCTGGATGCCGCCGCATACGCCGAACGGCACGGTGCTGGAAATCGCGACCGTGTAGAACTCCTCGATCGGCATGTTGTTGAACGAGCGCCAGGTCTTGCCGCCGTCCACGCTCTCGAAGGCACCGCCATCGTTGCCCTGGATGATGCGCCCGGGATCCTTCGGATCGATCCAGATCGAGTGGTGGTCCACGTGCACGCCGCGGTCGATCACCTTGGCGGTCTTGCCGCCGTCGGTGGACTTCATCAGGTTGAAGGAACTGAAGTAGAGCGTCTTCGGATTGTCCGGCGCGACGGCGAACGAACTGAAGTAGAACATCCGCACCGCGAGCTCGTGGTTGTTGCTGATGCAGTTCCAGTGGTCACCCGAATCGGTGCTGCCCCACAGGATGCATTTCTTCGTCGGCATCGTGGAGTACACGGTATTCGGCGCGGAGGGCGCGAAGGCGATCTTCACGCGGTCGGTCGGATCGGAAGTCGGCAATCCGCCGGCGAGCTTGTTCCAGGTCTTGCCGCCATCCTGCGAGCGCCAGATGCCACCCTCGGTGCTGCCATTGACCAACGTCCACGGCTTGCGTTGCACGGTCCACATGCCCGCGAGCAGCACGTCCGGATTGGACGGATCCATCTCGACGTCGCTGGCACCGGTCGTGTCGTTGACGTACAGCACCTTCTTCCAGGTCTTGCCGGCGTCGGTGGTCATGAACACGCCGCGCGTTTCGCCCGGCTTCCACGGATTGCCCAGCACGCCGACATAGACGGTGTCGGGATGCTTCGGATTGACCACGATGCTGGAGATCTGGCCCGCGTCGGCCAGCCCCTTGAACTGCCAGGTCTTGCCGTCGTCCGGCGAGAAGTACACGCCGCGGCCGAGCAGCACGTCGTTGCGCGGATTGGCCTCGCCCGTGCCGAGCCAGATGTCCTTGGGATTCGACGGCGCCAGCGCGACCGCGCCGATGGAAGCCGCGTTGCCGTGCTTGAACACGTTGACCCACTTGACGCCGTCGTCGGTGGTCTTCCACAGGCCGGCGCCGGCGGTGCCGACGTAATAGATGTTCGGCTTGCCCGGCACGCCAAGCACCACGCTCACGCGTCCACCCGACACCGCCGGCCCGAGATGACGGAATTTCAAATTCGCGAACGGGCCGGTGGGTTTGTCGGCGGCCAGCGCGGCACCGGCGAAGGTCAGCAACAGCAGCGCAACGGCGGAACGTGTTTTCACGGCAGCCTCCCGAAGGAACAAATCCCGGAAACCGTAATCCCGCGCCGAAAGGCCGAGGGAGTGCCGGAAGTCAGAGCGACAAGAATGTTCGCAGGCGAAACCGGAACTCCGGCACATACCGCGCGCATGGACTCCGCCGCACTACATCGCTTCCTTGATCCCGGCCTCCGGCAACGCACGATGTCGCCGGAACGTGCCGGCGGGCTCCGCGTGACTGGACAGAACCATGGCCATGGCTTGACTCTGGACCAGACTCCATGGTTTAGACTGGCCGCATGAACACGAATCCCGCATCGCACATGACCATCGGCGCCGTGTCGCGCAACGCCGGCGTCCCGATCGACACCATCCGCTACTACGAGCGCGCGGGCCTGCTGCCGGAACCACGCCGGCGCGGCTCCGGATACCGCGACTACGACCGCGGCGCGATCGAGCGCCTGCGCTTCATCCGCCGCGCCAAGTCGCTCGGCTTCTCGCTGGACGACATTCGCGAGCTGCTCGCGCTGTCGGCGGATCATGAGAAAGGCGTGCGCAACGTGAAGCAGCGCGCGGAAGCGCGGCTGGCGAAACTGGAACTGCAGATCCGGGAGCTGCAACGGATGCGGCGCGGATTGAAGCACTTGATCGCCCGTTGCCCGGGCCGGGGCGATCCGGATGCCTGCCCGATCCTGCACGCCCTGACCGAGGATCTCCCGGATGAATGAGCACTCGCACACGCACGATCATCCGCACGGGCACCACGATGTGCCCGCGCCGTCGGCTGATGCCTGTTGCGGGCATCGCAACATGCAACCGGATCCGCAGGCCGGCGCCACCGATCCGGTCTGCGGAATGGAGGTGGATCCGGCCACGGCCAGGCATCGCGCCGAACATCGGGGGCAGACGTACTCCTTCTGCGCGGCACGATGCCGCGAGAAGTTCCTCGCCGATCCGAAGCGGTATCTGGAACCGGAGCCCGCGGGCGCACCGCTGCGCGACGCCGCCGGAGGCGCGATCTACACCTGCCCGATGCACCCGGAAATCCGGCAGGTCGGTCCGGGCAACTGCCCCAAATGCGGCATGGCGCTGGAGCCGCTTTCGCCCGTCGCGGAAGAAGGCGATTCCGAACTGCGCAAGGTGCGCAACAAGTTCCGGATCGCGGCGGGGCTCGGGTTGCCGCTGTTTGCAATCGCGATGGGCCCGCACTGGTCCGGCGCGCAGATCGGCATGGCGGCTGCTTATGCCTTGCGCTGGATCGAACTTGCACTCGCGGCGCCGCTGGTGCTGTGGCTGGGGCTGGACTACTACCGGCGCGGCTGGGTGGGCGTACGCAACCGCTCGCCGAACATGTACACGCTGATCGGACTGGGCGTGCTGGTCGCCTTCGGCTACAGCCTGGTCGCGACGTTCGTCCCGGAGATCTTCCCGCCGCGCACGCGCGACGCGCACGGCATGGTCGGCGTGTACTTCGAGCCGGCAGGCGTGATCGTCGCGCTGGTGCTGCTCGGCGAATGGCTGGAAGTGCGCGCGCGCGGCAAGACTTCGGCGGCGATCCGCAAGTTGCTCGACCTGGCGCCGAAGCAGGCGCGGCGCATCGGGGCGGATGGCAGCGAGCATGATGTGCCGGTCGAAGCCGTGCACGTGGGCGACGTCCTGCGCATCCGCCCCGGCGAAAAAGTGCCGGTGGACGGCGAGGTGCTGGAAGGTTCCAGCAGCGTGGACGAATCGATGCTCAGCGGCGAACCGATGCCGGTCGAAAAGCGCGCGGGCGATCGCCTGACCGCCGGCACCGTGAATGCCAACGGCGCGCTGAAGATGCGCGCCGACAAGGTCGGCAACGAAACCGTGCTGGCGCAGATCATCGCGCTGGTCGCGCAGGCGCAGCGCTCGCGCGCGCCCCTGCAGCGCATGGCCGATCGTGTGTCGGCGTTCTTCGTGCCGGCGGTGATCGCGATCGCGGTGCTGACCGGCATCGCCTGGTTCGTGATCGGACCGGAACCCCGGATCGCCTACGCGATCGTCAATGCCGTGGCGGTGCTGATCATCGCCTGCCCGTGCGCACTTGGGCTGGCCACGCCGATCTCGATCATGGTGGCGAGCGGGCGCGGCGCCGAAAGCGGCGTGCTGTTCCGCGACGCCGCGGCCATCGAAGCACTGGCGCAGGTGGACACCCTGGTGCTGGACAAGACCGGCACGCTGACGCAAGGCAAACCCGGTTTGAGTCATGTCCTCGCGCTTGGCGGCAGCCCTGAAGAAGACGTGCTCGTCCTCGCGGCCAGCCTCGAGACCGCGAGCGAACATCCGTTGGCACGCGCGATCGTGGCCGGTGCGCGCGCGCGTGACCTTGCGTTGCTGCCGGTCGCCGACTTCGCCGCGATCACCGGGCAGGGCGTGCGCGGCCGGATCGGCAATCGTGACGTCGCGCTGGGCAATGCGGCCATGCTGCAGTCGCTCGGGACTGCCTTGCCGAGCGACGCCGAACTCGATGCGTTGGCGCAGTCGGCGAGGACAGTGATGTATCTCGTGCTGGACCGTCGCGTCGCCGGGGCATTGGCGGTCGAGGACGCGATCAAGCCTGGTGCCCGCGCGATGCTCGACGCACTGCGCGGTCAGGGCCTGCACGTGGCGATGCTGACCGGCGACGCCGAGGCGCCCGCGCGGGCGGTGGCGGAAGCGCTGGGCATCCAGGACTTCGCCGCATCGCAAACGCCGCAGGGCAAAGCGGAATACATC
>DASSFA010000328.1:0-3064 GCA_035694895.1 Rhodanobacteraceae bacterium
AGCACCGGTGTCTTCGGCGACGCTGAGGAATTCGGCGGGCAACAGCAGGCCGCGTTGCGGATGGCGCCAGCGCATCAGCGCTTCGTAGCCCGTGACACTGCCGTCCGCGAGATTCACGACCGGCTGGTAGTAAGGCACGAATTCGTCGCGGGTCAGGCCGCGCCGCAGGTCGTTTTCGACCTCCAGCAGCGACACCGCCTCGCGGCGCAGGCCCTCGTCGAACACGGCGTAGCGATGGCGGCCGTCGGCCTTGGCGCGATACATCGCCGAGTCGGCGTCGCGCAGCAATTCCTCGGGGTGCTTGTAGTGCTCGGCCGCCAGCGCGATGCCGATCGAGGTCGAGGTAAACAGTTCCTTGGCGGCGAGCCGGAAAGGCGCGTTCAGGTCGTCGATGATGCGCTTGGCGATGCGGCAGGCCTTGTCGGCATCGGTGATGCCTTCCAGCAGCACGCCGAACTCGTCGCCGCCCAGCCGCGCGACCACATCTTCCGATTTCACGCAGCCACGGATCCGGCCGCCGGCCTGGAACAGCAAGTCGTCGCCGATCAGGTGCCCGACCGAATCGTTGATGACCTTGAAGCGGTCGAGGTCCATGAACAGCACCGCAAAGCCCTTGCCCGGGTCGGCGTGGAAACGTTCCAGCGCATGTTCCAGCCGCTGCATCAACAGGCTGCGATTGGGCAGGCCGGTGAGCGAATCGTGCAGGGTCTCATATTTCAACCGCGCCTCGATGCGTTCGCGCTCGGCAATTTGCGCACGCAGGTCGCGGTTGGCCAGCGCCAGCGCGCGGGTGCGTTCGCCCACGCGATGCTCGAGGTTGGAATAGGCGCGCCGCAATGATTCAGTCGCGCGCACGCGCTCCAGCGCGTTGGCGATGTGATACGAAACGAAGGTCAGCAGTTCCTGGTCACGCAGGGTGTAATGGTGTTCCGGCGTGTAACTCTGCACCACCAACGCGCCCACCGTGTGTTCGGCGCACACCAACGGCACGCCCAGCCAGCACACGGAATCGGTGCCGTGCTGCGCCACTTCGCCGCTGATGCGCAGCCGCTCGATCTCGGGGGCGTTCGCAAGCAGGGCGGTGCTGTGTCGCAACACGTATTCGGTCAAGCCGTTCGCGAGCTTGCGTGGTTGGCGCTTGTGATCGCGTTCGTCCACCGAATACGGGAACGTCAATTCGGCGCCGTCTTCGGAAAGCAGCGCGATGTAGAAATTTCGCGCGTACAGCAATCCACCCACCACGCGGTGCACGGCGGCGTAGAAGTTGTCGATGCTGTCGGTGGTGCTGGCCAGCTCCGCGATGCGGAACAGCGCGGCCTGCAGGCGCTCGCCGCGCTGGCGCTCCAATACCTGTTGTTGCAGCACCCGGTTGGCTTCACGCAGCGCCTCGGTGCGCTCGCCGACGCGGTGCTCCAGTTCGGCATGCGCCAGACGCCGTTCCAGCGCGGTCTGGATGTGTTGCGCCACGTAGATCAGCAGCGCCTTGTCCTGATCGTCGTAATGGTGTGCATCGTCGTAACTTTGCACCACCACGCAACCGACCACCTCGCTGCCGCGCAGCAGGGGCGCGCCCAGCCAGTCCACGCAATCGGTGCCCGAACTGTGGAACGGGCCGCTGACTTGGCGCGCAAGTGCCTCCAGCGAACCCATCAGCGGCTTGCCGTCGCGGATCACGTACCACGTCGGCCCATGGTCGATTTCGTTCATCGACATGTCGCTGTGTGGATCCGGAATGCTTGGATCGGCGATGTCGGCGTAATAGGGAAACCGCACGCTGTCGCGGGAGGCGTCGTACAACGCCACGAAAAAATTCTGCGCGTACATCAGTGTGCCGACGATCCGGTGCAACGCGCCGAACATCGCGTTGATGTCGGCTCCCGCCGCGCTGGCCTGGTCGGCGATGGCGTACAGCGCACGCTGCAGTTTTTCCGCGCGGCCGAGTTGCTCGAACGATTCGGCCAGCGCGGTCTGCCGGCCGAGCACGTCGATGCGCGACTCGATTCTCTCGACGGCCGCCTGCAGCAATTCCTCGTCGATGTCGCTGTTGCTCGTGGAAATGACGAGGACTTCGTGTTCGGACAACCTGATTTGCCGCTGGCGGTTCGCGCCAGCGACCAGGCCGTCATTTCGCAAACAGCGCCGCACCTGCGTGCCGGGAATCAACATGCCCAGCCATTTGCGCGTCGCCGCTTCGATTCCGTCGAGGTCGGTCGCCGCCCACACTTCTCCCGCGGTTCGCAGCACGGCGGCTGCGTTGGGCAGCTGGCCGGCCGCAGCGGTCAGATGATGAACGTCGCCTGCCATATATGGTCCAACCCCCTGCATTGGTATGAGTGTAACGTCAGTCGCAGCGCGAAAGGCGTGCACGAAGTCAGAATTGCGGATCGGCGACGGATTCCGGGGGAGCCGGCGCGCGCGCATGTCGCGGTTCTGCCGCGGAGACACCTTTGTTTGACGCGAGGGAAAAGGATCCGCGTGCGCGACCGATCCGGCTGAAATCAGGGGCGCGAAATGCCGCACTGGCGAGTGCAGCAATTGTTAGCAAAATGTAATTTGGTGACGTATAATCCGATTCAAAGACGGTACGGTTTGCCCGTGCCGGATTTGATCTTGGGAATCATTACTCCGGACGTTCCAGAATGCGTCGTTACTTGGCCAACGCGATCCTTGCCGGCTTGGGCTTGGCCCTGCCGCTGTGGGCGTTCGGGCAGACGACTTCGATGCCCGTCATTCCGCCGGTGCATCAGGCTGCGCATGCCAAGAAGAACGCCGCGAGTGCGCCTGTCTGGCGGCACGAGGGCAACACGCTTTCGGTGACGGCCACCGGTCATAGCGGACCGACCGTGCCCATCGGCGCCACGGCGCCGCTGGACGGCCAGACGCATTCCGCGGGGGCGGGCGTCCATCTCACCACCCGGCCCGGTCTCACCGCGCACGCCAATGTTCGCGAAATCCGCTGGGCGCCGCTCGCCCCGGTTTGCGCCGTCGCATTGCCTGGCGCGCCGACGAATCCGACTTGCGTCAGTCCGCTGGCCGAGGGCGTGCAGCGCGGAGAAGTGGGGGC
>DASSFA010000329.1:0-3284 GCA_035694895.1 Rhodanobacteraceae bacterium
GGTAGCTACGTACGGAAGCGATAACCGCTGAAAGCATCTAAGCGGGAAGCGCGCACCAAGATGAGATCTCCCGGGACTTAAGTCCCCTGAAGGACCCTCGAAGACCACGAGGTTGATAGGCGCGGTGTGTAAGTGCAGCAATGCATTGAGCTAACGCGTACTAATGATCCGTGCGGCTTGACCATATAACCCCAAGACGCTTCGCAGTCTCGACTTCACGTCGAAGCTCGCGAGCCGGACGCTTGTCACATCCCAAGTCCCCATGCTGGAGCCGCGCAATTTGCGCGCTCCGCGCCGATTCCCTGGCGGCAATAGCGGTGTGGAACCACCCGATCCCATCTCGAACTCGGAAGTGAAACGCACCAGCGCCGATGGTAGTGTGGCTCAAGCCATGCAAGAGTAGGTCACCGCCAGGGGCTTAAACGAAGAAAACCCCGCCCGAAAGGGCGGGGTTTTTTCGTTTGTGCTTTTCCCGGCGATGACCTGTTCGCGCGTGGCTACCGCCATGCAAGAGTAGGGCGAGACCGAGCGCTTACGCGATGCGTTGAATCGCATCGCGTGCTCGGTCGAGCGACGCGCCACGGATGGCGCGGCCGGCGCCCCGCACCATGGACGGTTGCCTGCCGGAACATTCAACGAAGCCGAGCTCCGTCGTCCTTGGCGGCGGTGGACATCATGTCCGCTGATCGCTCGCGATCAGCTCAGGAATGAATCGCCTCTGCACAACGACATGATTGCGCGCAGGCTGCGCCATGCTTGAGCATGGCGAGCGGCTGCGCTTACGATCTGCCGTGTGCTGCTCTTTTCGCTCTCGGCGCGCTCGAGTTGCTTCGCGATGTGCCGCGCGGCCACTCACACACTCTCCCGCTTCTTCCCCTTCACCTCGTCCACCACTTCGTACAGCCGCACCAGCGGTTCCATATCCAGCAGGAACTTGTCGTCCTCCGCGAAGTAGACCGCGCGTTCCGGTTGATCGCCGGCAAAGGCGCGCAGTGCGTCCATCGATTCCCACAAAGTGAGCAGCTGGAATTCGCAGCGGTCGCCTTGCACGCGACGCAACACCCATGCACCGCGTTGGCCGGTCTGTTCGGCGAGCGCCGGCAATGCGGTCTGCTGCAAATGCTCGAGATACGCCTCGCCCTGCTCCTTGGGCGTGATGCCGCGCCAGATGCGCATGATCATGCGGGCTCTCCTGGCACTCGTGCGGGTGCGCTGCCATTAAGCTAACCCCGCCGTGTGTTTGGGGAAGGTTAAATGACCGGCTCAGCCTACGGCGGCCCGCAGGGCGCGGCGAAGCGGCTCGGGATCGGCCAGCGACAGGAGGTAGACGAGTCCGGTTTCGTCTTCCAGCATGGTGACACGATCGCGGTCGGTGACCAGACAGAGGGCCTTGCGGCCATCGCGCAGCCGGTACCAGCCGCCGCTGAATCCCGGCAGGCCGAGCCCCAGCGTGCGCAGCAGCGGACGCAACTCCGGCTGTTCCTTCAAATCAATTTCCCTGACGCCGCGCGGAGCCAGGCGCTGCAGTGCGACCAGCCGGGTACTGAACCCCGTATCTATGCCGATCGCCTGCGCGTTGAGCGCCACGCCCGCGCACCGGATGCGCCAGGCCAGGAAGAGATAAAGCACATCCAGCAACAGCAACGGCCCGAGCAGGGCGCTGCCGGCGAGCCATGCGGGTGCGCCCATGTGCAACACGCGTGCGCACAGTATCGCAAGCAGTACCGCGCTCGGCACGAAAATCAGGAATGCGAGCCAGCGCAACGCGCGGGTGCGGTCGCCGGCGAGCGGCAGGACTTGGGCGCTTTGCGGATCGGACATGTTCGCTTGCGTGCTTGGATCGTGTGTTAGTTTAGCCGCATGACCTCTCCACGCCGAACCCGAATCGTAGCCACGCTTGGTCCCGCCACCGACGCCCATGGCATGCTCGAACACATCCTGCGCGAAGGCGTGGACGTCGTTCGCCTCAACCTGTCGCACGGCGCCGCGGCCGATCACATCAAGCGCGTCGAAGCCGTGCGTGCAGCCGCGGGCGCGATCGGTTGCGAGGTCGGCGTACTCGCCGACCTGCAAGGCCCGAAGATCCGCGTCGAGCGCTTCGCCAGCGGCGCGGTGATGCTGGAACCGGGCCAGCCTTTCACGCTGGATTGCCGTGCTGACGCTCCACCGGGCGACATCACGCGTGTCGGCGTGAGTTACCTCGGCCTGCCGCGGGACGTGCGTGCCAATGACGTACTCCTGCTGGATGACGGCTTGATCGCGTTGCAGGTTCGCGAGGTTGCCGGCACGCAGGTGCATTGCATCGTGCTGATCGGCGGCAAGCTGTCCGATCGCAAGGGGCTCAACCGGCAGGGCGGCGGCCTTTCGGTTTCCGCGCTCTCGGACAAGGATCGCGCCGACATCAAGCTCGCCGCGCAGTTGCAGGCGGATTTCCTGGCCGTGTCGTTCGTGCGCTCGGCGGCGGATATCGAGGAAGCGCGCAGGCTGTTGCGCGAGGCCGGCGGCCATGGGGCGCTGGTCGCCAAGATCGAGCGCGCCGAGGCCATCGATGCGCTGGAAGAAATCGTGGATGCGGCCGATGCGGTGATGGTCGCGCGCGGTGATCTCGGCGTGGAAATCGGGGATGCCGAACTGCCCGGTCTGCAGAAGAAGATCATCCGCGAGGCGCTGATCCGCAACCGCGCGGTAATCACCGCCACGCAAATGCTGCAATCCATGGTCGAGGCGCCGATTCCGACCCGTGCCGAGGTGCTGGACGTGGCGAACGCGGTGATCGACGGCACCGACGCGGTGATGCTGTCGCAGGAAACCGCGGCGGGCAGACATCCGGACAAGGCGGTCGCGGCGATGCGTCGGGTATGCCTGGGCGCGGAGCGGCAGTTCGAGCCAACCGAGGATCTTTCGCCCGCCGCGCATCGGATCGATCGCAGCGATCAGGCCATCGCCATGGCGGCGATGTTCCTGGCCGCGCGCATCGGCGTGCGGGCGATCGTCGCCCTGACCGAATCCGGCAGCACCGCGCAATGGTTGTCGCGCTTCCGCTCGGCGGTGCCGATCTACGCGCTCGCGCGCGATCCGGCCGCGCGCCGGCGCATGCTGCTGCTGCGCGACGTTTCCCCGGTCGCGTTCGATCCCGGCGACGGCAATCCCGCACATGTGGCGCGCGCGGCCGTGCAGCATCTGTTTTCGCAGCAGGTGCTGAGCGTCGGCGACCTGGTGCTGCTGACGCACGGCGATCACACTGGTCGCGGCGGCGGCACCAACACGCTGAAACTGCTGCACGT
>DASSFA010000330.1:0-30869 GCA_035694895.1 Rhodanobacteraceae bacterium
CGCCGTAGCGCCAGACCGCCTGCGCAACCGGATGGCCGTCCAGGAACGTGACGTTCAGGCTGGGATCCATGCCGTCCACGCTCACGCGCTGGGTCGCGCCGAACTGGCGATCCAGCGTCACGCCGGGCATCTGCGCCAGCGCTTCGGCCACGTTGGTCGCCGGCAGCTTGCCGATGTCCTCGGCGGTGACCGCGTCGATGATCGCGTCCGCGTAACGCTTGGTGACCAGCGAGGCCTTCAGGCTCTCGCGGATGCCGGTGACCTGGATCGCCTCCAGCTCCTGCGGCGTGGTCTGGTCGGTCTTGTTGCTCTTGCTGGTTTGCGCGTTCTGCTGCGCGGTCGTCGGCTGGTCCGTGCCGCCCTGATCCTGCGCGAAAGCCGTCGCGGTGAAGCACAGCGCGGCGATGATGCTGCTTGCGAGAATGGTTTTGCGAAGTTTCATGACTTGCCCCTCACGGATTTGCTGGTCCCGCCGTGGATGTGGACGGCTTGGCGCCGTTGACGTGCTGCAGTCTTGAATCGTGTCGCTTGTTTCCGTCTTCCTGTTGCGTGAACTACTTCGCCGCGAGCGCCATCGGCGCGGCGGCACCTTGCGCGTGCGGCGATGCGCGCCGGCGTTGCTGGTACCAGATGGCTGCGCCGATCACGCCGAGCTGGCCGTGTTCGATCAGCCGGACCGGAACCCGTTCGAGCATTTCGCGCATCGGCTCCTTGTCGAGCAGGCGCTCGACGAAGCTGCTGGTGCGCAGGAATCCGCTGATCCGTGGCAGCACGCCGCCGGCGAGGTACACGCCGCCCTGCGCGCCATAGAGCAGGATCAGGTTGCCGACCAGGCTGCCGATCGCGCCGCAGAAGATCTGCAATGCTTCCATCGCCATTGCATCGCTGCCGGAAATCGCCGCATCGCTGATCGCGGAAGGTTCGTCCAGAATCGGCGTGCGCCGATCCAATTCGCACAGCGCGCGATAGATGTTCACCAGGCCGGGGCCGGAGACCACCATTTCCACCGGCACGTGCGAATGCCCGCGGGAGAGCACGCGCAGGATGTCCATCTCGCGCGGTGTGTTCGGCGCGAACGCGGATTGCCCGGCCTCGGTGGCCAGCACGATGCATTCGTCGCCATTCGGGATGCGCACCGCCGCGCCGAGACCCGTGCCGGGGCCGACCACCAGGCTCGGTCCGCTACGCCGCTGCGGCGACGCACCGGCCAGCAGGACCGTTTCGCTTTCGGGCACCTGGTCGGCCGCGTGCGCGACCGCGGTGAAATCGTTGACCAGCGCCAGATCGTCGAGACCCGCTTCCGCGCGCGTGGCGGAAACCGAAAGATTCCACGGCAGGCTGGTATTGATGACGTTGTCGTCCAGAAGGAAGCCGGCGCAGGCCAGCGCACAGCGGCGTGCCTGCACGCCGTGCGCCTGCGAGAACTCGCGCAGGATCGCGCCCAGGCTCGGATATTCGGCGCACAGATATTTTCGGTATTGCAGCACCTGCACTGGCTGCGGGGCGCCGCGCAATTCGCGCACCAGCGCCACGCGCGCGAAAGTGCCACCCACGTCCGCGGCAAGGAACGCCGTCTCGTCGGCAACCGGTTTTTCGACAACGTTGCTCAAGCCCTCTCCTCCCGACGCAAGGTGCCGCCATGGACGCACCGGCCCCCGAAACCGGCATGAGTGTCGGTTCGTGATGACAACGTTGTCAAGAAATGTCCTGCAAGACATTTTGTTCGCGGCGGCGCGGCATGCGCATCGGGCGTGGGGCCGCGGCCGCGAACGGCACAGCACCTGCATTGGTGCGCCGGGGGCGGCCTGGGAGGTCTGCGTGTTGGCGGCCATTTGACGCGCCGCAACAGGTCAGGACGCCGCGAAAAGTCCATCCTTGTCGCAGTGGACATCGGCAAAAACGGGCCTCCGCCTGTGCTCGAATGACAACGTTGCTATTTCGAGTGACTCGTGCGCAGAATCCGCACGCGGCATCTGCCCGCGCGAATTGCGCGATCCACGGAGAACATCCGCATGTCCAGCGCCCCCCAGGTCGTCGGGATTCCCCGCCGCAGCGCGGCAATCGTGATCATCGGCGTGCTGTTCTTCATCTTCGGCTTCGTGACCTGGCTCAACGGACCGCTGATCACCTACGTCAAGCTCGCGTTCGGCTTGAACGACGTCAACGCGTTCCTGGTGCCGATGGCGTTCTACCTCTCCTACTTCGTGCTCGCGTTGCCGGCATCCTTCATCCTGAAGTTGACCGGCATGAAGAAAGGCATGGCGATCGGCCTGCTGGTGATGGCGGTCGGCGCGGTGCTGTTCGAACAATACGCGACGGCGCGCGTGTATCCCGGCGCACTGACCGGGCTGTTCGTGATCGGCGCGGGGCTTGCGCTCTTGCAAACCGCGGCCAACCCCTACGTCAGCATCCTCGGGCCGATCGAAAGCGCCGCGCGGCGCATCGCGATCATGGGCATCTGCAACAAGTTCGCGGGCTTCCTCGCCCCCATCGTGATCGGCACGCTGATACTCCACGGCGTCGACGAGATGGCCGCGCGCATCCAGGCGGCGCCCACGCCCGCCGCGCACGACGCGTTGTTGAACGAAATGGCCTCCCGCGTGCAGCTTCCGTACCTGGTGATGGCCGTGGTGCTGGTTGCCTTGGCGGCGTGGATCGCGATGTCTTCCCTGCCGGAAATCAACGCCTCCGAATCCAACGCCGCTGACGATCCTGGCAGGCGGAGCGTGCTGCGTTATCCGCACCTGTGGCTGGGCGTGCTGTGCCTGTTCCTCTACGTCGGCGTCGAAGTGATGGCGGGCGACGCGATCGGCACCTACGGCCAGGGCTTCGGATTGCCGCTGGGCGCGACGCGCTTCTTCACCTCGTTCACGCTGTTCGCGATGATGCTGGGCTACGTGGTCGGCTGGCTGCTGATCCCGCGCTTCGTTTCGCAGGAGCGTTACCTGGCGCTCTCGGCGGTGCTGGGCGTGCTGCTGACGCTGGCCGCGTTCTTCACCGGCGGCTATGTGTCCGTGCTGTGCGTGGCCGCGCTGGGCTTCGCCAACGCGATGATGTGGCCGGCGATCTTTCCGCTGGCGATCCGGGGTCTGGGGCGGATGACCGAATTCGGTTCGGCATTCCTGATCATGGGCATCGCCGGAGGCGCGATCATCCCGCAGCTGTTCGCGCACCTGAAACAGCATTTCGATTTCCAGGGCGTGTTCGCCGCACTGATGATCCCCTGCTATCTCTACATCCTCTATTACGCGATCAGCGGGCATCGTGCCGGAATGGGGCGGGCCGCATGAGGCGACCCGCGCCGATGTCGCATCCGGCCGAGGCGCCACACGCGCAGCGGCAGACGCGCCGTCCCACCATCAGGGACGTGGCGAAGCGCTCGGCGGTTTCGCTGAAGACCGTCTCGCGCGTCATCAACAACGAGTCCTCGGTGCGCGAGCGTACCCGCGCACGCGTGCTGAAGGCGATCGCGGACCTCGGCTACCAGCCGGATGTCTCGGCGCGCAGCCTGCGCAGTGCCAGGGCCTACGCGGTCGGGTTGGTGTACGACAACCCGAACCCGCACTACATCATCAGCGTGCAGAACGGCGCGCTGTCGGTGTGTCGCGAGCGTGGTTACGGCCTGCAGATCCACCCCTGCGATTCCGCTTCCGCCACCCTCGCGGAGGAACTGCGCGACCTGGTCCGGCACGCGCGGCTCGCCGGCTTGATCCTCGCGCCGCCGATGTCCGAACGCATGGGCCTCATCAAGTTCCTCGCCGCCAACAACATCCGCTTCGTGCGCATCATCTCGGCGGCGGAAGATCCGGACGACGGTTTTCCCTGTGTGTACGTGGACGACCGCGACGCCGCGTACGACATCACCGAGCACCTCGTCCAGCTCGGACACCAGCACATCGGCTTCATCTGGGGCGGTACCGCGCATCGTTCCAGCCCGGAGCGCTACAAGGGCTACGAAGCCGCCCTGAAGGATTACGCCATCCCGCTCGACAAGAAACTGATCGTGCACGGTGACTATTCGTTCGAGGATGGCTTCCGCGCGGCGCGCAAGCTGTTCGCGTTGAAGCAGCGGCCCACCGCGATCTTCGGCTCCAACGACGAGATCGCCGCCGGCGTGCTCGCCGCTGCCAAGTCCGCCGGCATCGACGTGCCCGGCGAGCTTTCGATCGCCGGCTTCGAGGACAGTCCGTTCTCGAAGCAGTCCTGGCCCGCGCTGACCACCGCGCGCCAGGCGACGGAAACCATCGCGCGGCACGCAGCGCAACTGCTGATCGCACAACTGGATGATGAGCCCGCGCAACCGGCGATCGGCAACGAAGGCTTCAGTCCGGAACTTGTGATACGCGGCTCCACGGCGCCACCGCCGTCACCGCGATGAACGCGTCACCCATGCAGACAGGACAGATGCCGCAGGCCACTCGCATGTTCGCGGAGGCGCAGGAAGCCGCCGAGGCGATCGCGCGCCAGTTGCCTGCGAATGCGCAGGTCGTCGGCGAACTCGCCGGGCGATTGCGCGCGCAGCCGCCCCGCTTCATCGTCACCTGCGCGCGCGGCAGTTCCGACCATGCCGCGACGTTCGCGAAGTACCTGTTCGAGACGCAACTCGGACTGGTTACCGCATCCGCCTCTCCTTCCATCGGTTCGGTCTACGCGGTGACGCCTCGGCTAGAGGATGCGTTGTTCATCGCGATCTCGCAGTCCGGGCGCAGTCCGGACCTGCTGCGCAACGCGGAACTGGCGCGCGCGTCGGGCGCCTGCGTGGTCGCGCTGGTCAACGCCCCCGATTCGCCGCTGGGCGAAATCGCCGACCACCTGATCCCCTTGCGCGCCGGTCCGGAAACCAGCGTCGCCGCGACCAAGAGCTATCTGTGCTCGCTGTCCGCGCTGCTGCAAGTTGCGGCGGCCTGGAGCGAAGATGCCGCGCTCGCCGCGGCGCTGGATCGCTTGCCTCGGGCGCTGCGCGAAGCATGGAACTGCGACTGGTCGGAGATGAGCGAAGGGCTTGCCGATGCGCGCGACCTGTTCGTGGTCGGCCGCGGTCTGGGCCTGGCCGCCGCGCAGGAAGCCGCGCTCAAACTGAAGGAAACCTGCGGGCTGCACGCGGAAGCATTCAGCAGCGCGGAGGTGATGCACGGCCCGATGGCGATCGTCGGCCCGGAGTTTCCGGTGCTCGCTTTCGTGCAGGACGACGGGAGCGCGGAAAGCACGCTGCAGATCGCGGGCAAATTCCGCGAGCGCGGCGCGCGCGTGTGGTTGGCGCAACCGGACGCGCGCGGCGAACATCACCTGCCGCTGCCGGCCTCGCCGCATCCGGCCTGCACGCCTTTGCTGACCGTAAATGCGTTCTATCGCGCCGCCAATGCCCTCGCCATGGCGCGCGGCCACGATCCCGACGTGCCGCCGTATCTCAACAAGGTGACCGAAACACTGTGAAGCATCTGCTGCACAACGCGCGCGTGCTGACCGACTTCGGGCTCGAGGAAGGCCTGGGCGTGCTGCTGGAAGGCGCGCGCATCGCTTCCGTCGCACCCTTGCGCGAACTGGAGGCCGCGGAGGCGGAGCGCCACGATCTGCGCGGTGCGTATCTCGCGCCCGGCTTCATCGACGTCCAGGCCAATGGCGGCGGCGACGTGCTGTTCAACGACGCGCCCGGCGTCGAGACGATCGCGCGAATGGCCCGGGCGCATCGCCGCTTCGGCACCACGGGCTTGCTGCCGACGCTGATCAGTGCCGATGCAGAAACGATGCGCGCGGCGGTCGCCGCGGTGGACGCCGCGATCGCGCAAGGGATTCCGGGCGTGCTCGGCATCCACCTCGAAGGCCCGTTCCTCGCTCCGGCGCGCAAGGGCGTGCACGATGCGGCGCAATTCCGCCCGCCCACTACGGATGAGCTCGATCTGGCGTGCTCGCTGCGCAATGGCCGCACCGTGCTGACGCTGGCGCCCGAATGCGTGTCGGTCGAAACGATCCGCGAACTGGCTTCACGCGGCGTGCTTGTCTGCGCCGGGCACACCGCGGCGAGTTATGCGCAAACACGCACCGCGCTGGACGCCGGCTTGCGCGGATTCACCCACCTGTTCAACGCGATGACGCCGATGCAAAGCCGCGAACCCGGCGTGGTCGGCGCGGCGTTGGAAGATGCGGAGAGCTGGTGCGGCCTGATCGTGGACGGCTTCCACGTGCATCCTGCCACGCTGCGGGTCGCGCTCGCGGCGAAGCCGCACGGCAAGCTGATGCTGGTGACCGATGCGATGCCGCCGGTGGGCGGCGAATCGTCTTCCTTCCATCTGGATGGCCGCCTCATCGAATGCAGCGGCGGCCGCTGCACCACGGCCGACGGCACGCTGGCCGGTTCCGCGCTGGACATGGCGGGCGCGGTGCGCAACGCGGTCGGACTGCTCGGGGTGCCGCTGGAGGAAGCCTTGCGCATGGCGTCGAGCCATCCAGCCGCGTTCCTCGGCCTCGACCACGAACTCGGCCGCGTCGCCGCGGGGTGCCGCGCCGATCTCGCCGTGCTGGACTCCGACCTGCGCGTTCGCGAAACCTGGATCGGCGGCGAACGCGTCACGCACTGACGCGATCAGTGCCGGTGCGTTTCATCCGGCGCGCAATCGCGCATCTCGTCGGCGCACGCGCCCTGCTCGAGCTCCACCGTGGCATGGTCAATCGCGAACCGCTCGCGCAGCACGCGCTTGATCTTGACCAGGCCGGCCTGCGGATCGGCACCTTCGCACAAACGTGCGTGCAATGTGGCCATGCGCGAGCCGGAGGCGATCTGCCACACGTGCACGTGGTGGACTTCGACGATCGCCGCATCGCTCGCGACCAGCACGTCACGGATGTCGTCGGTGCGCAGTCCTTCCGGAACGCCTTCCAGCAGGATGTGCGAGGAGCGCTGGAGCAACTGCCACGCGCCGCGCAGGATCAGGAGCGACACCAGCAGCGACAACGCCGGATCGGCCCACGTCCAGTGCAGGTAGCGCACCAGCAATGCGGCGGCGACCGTCGCGAGCGAGCCGAGCAGATCGCCCAGGACATGCAGGCTGGCCGCGGCGGCGTTGAGGTCGTCGCGCTCCCTCGCGCGCAGCATGCGCAGCACGACCAGGTTCACCAGCAGGCCGGCCAGCGCAACGCCGAGCATCACGCCAGAACGGATTTCGGTCTCGTTGAGATTGAGCAGCCGCCGGATCGCCTCGTATACGATCCAGGCGACCAGCAGCACTTGCACCAGCGCATTGACGAAACCGGCCAGCACTTCCAGCCGTGCGTAGCCGAAACTGCGCCGCGCGTCGGCCGGCCTCGACGCGAAATGCGCGGCGGCCAGCGCCAGCAGCAGCGAGGCGGCATCCACCAGCATGTGGCCGGCATCGGCCAGCAATGCCAGCGAGTGCGACCACCATCCGCCGGCCGCCTCGATGACCAGCATCAGGCAGGTCAGCGCGAACGCGAAGCCCAGCGCACGGCCGGCCTGCCAACCGTTTGCTGCGGCATGATGATCGTGCGCGTGGGCCATCAGGCGATGCTAGGCAGCGGGAGCCCGTTACACAATCACGGACCAGTCGGTTGCCAATGCCGGAAAGAGCCGGAATCCCGGCCTCTCCGCCAGCAGCGACCGAAAACCGCCGGTTACGCAGCGTGCCCGCAGCTCGCGGTATGCACGTGCCGATGCGAAAGCACCAGGTTCACCACATGCGCGCTGGCCACCAGCACGCCGCCACAGACCACCAATGCCGCGTGCAGCCACTCGTGGCGTCCGATGTCTATCGCTATCCCGCTCAGCAGCAGCGCGATCCCCGGCAGCAGCAGGAACAACGCGTTCAGTTTCCGGTGCCGCCGCCACGCGGTGAGGATCGTCACCGAGGCCAGGGCGGCCGCGCAGGCCACGAACACGCGCTCGAAGCGATGATCCGCGAGGAACCCCAGTCCGATCAGCGGCAGCAGCGCGATCACGAACGGCAGCAGCGCGCAATGCACGGCGCACAGGAACGACGCGGTCGCCCCGATCCGATCGGCAGCCACTGCGAGCGGACTGACGCGGATGGCCGCGATTCTGGAGACGTCCATGCTCTCGGAAGGGGTGCTCACGCCGGAAAATCCTTGGTCGTTCGTTCTGGCCACTATTGAAACATTATAACATTTCCGGCCCGAATGAAAGCTCCCGACGCGGATCAACGCCGATCAACACGGATCGAGCTGATCAGGACGGCATCCAGGCCGAATCGCGTTCACCGGTGTAATCCGTACCAAAGCCCGTGGCTGGCCGCGGAGAACACCCCCCGACCGGATCAGCTCGCGCGGCAGCTCTTGCACACCCCATGCACTTCCAGGGTCTGCGCCTTGGCGCGGAAGCCAAGCGTGCCGGCGCGCTTTTCGATCAGGCCGGCGACGGCGCCGTCGTCGCACAGTTCGGTCGCACCCTCGCAGACGTCGCAAATCAGGAATGGCACCTGGTGCGCCTCGCTCGGGTGCTGGCAATACACGAAGGCGTTGATGGATTCGAGCTTGTGGATGAAGCCGTGCTCGAGCAGGAAGTCCAGAGCGCGATACACGGTGGGCGGCGCCGCGCCGGCATGGCTGTCGCGCAGGGATTCGAGCAGGTCGTAGGCCTTGACCGGCTTGCGCGCGCGCGCGATCAGGTTCAGCACTTCGTGCCGCAACGGCGTCAGCCGCAGGCCGCGCTCGCGGCTGGCCGCCTCGACCTCCCGGACGAAACCGGCGGCGTCGTGATGATGATGATGCGGCTTGGAGCGATGGGTCGCCATCGGCGCATTCTACCGCTTGCGGGTGACCGGGAAATTCGGCGCCCGTTCCGGCTTCTTCCCCGCCCCAGGCGGGAACATCCACAACGCGAACCAGCCGATCGGACCGAGCACGAGCGCCAACCCGACACCGAGCCACACGCGCCGGCGCCACCAGCCCAGCGCTGCGCCGACCGCGACGCAAACGGCTGTCATCCAGACCAAAGGCCACCACGGCACCAGCGCCATGATGTTTTCGAAGATGCGCATGAAGGCATCCGGCGAGTCCGGATCCACGCCTTGCATGACTTTTTGCAGGAGGTCGTTCACGGGTCAGGACGGGAGACGGAAGACGGAAGACGGGAGACGGGAGACGGGAGACGGGAGACGGGAGCAACATAGAACGAAACCGTCATTCCCGGGCCATCGCCAGCTTCACCGGCGATGGAACCGGGAATCTGCTTGCTGTCTCGTCGTAATCCCGAAAAAGCAGATTCCGGGTTCCGTTCCCGGTCAAGCCGGAAACGGCCCCGGAATGACGGAATGGCGGCGTCGGCTCAAGCGTTTGACCGTTCGATCGCGTAGTCAATCCTCCGCAGCGCCTCATCGCGCCCCGCCAGGTAGATCGTATGTTCGATCGAGGGCGAGACCTGCGTCCCGGTGATCGCCACCCGCAGCGGCTGCGCGATCTTGCCCATGCCGACGTTGCACTCGGCCGAAAGCTGTTCGATGGCGGCATGGATGCCGGCCGGCGACCAGTCGCTCAGCGATGCGAACTTCGCATGCGCTGCGCGCAGGACGTCGGCCGCGCCCTCCGCGCGCAGATGCTTGGCAACCGCCTTCTCGTCCCACTGCTCGATCGGCGCGTACCAGATCTTCGCGCGCTCGGCCATTTCCTTCAGCGTCTGCACGCGATCGCGCAGCGCGACCACCACCTCCGCCGGATCGGGTCCTCTCGACGGATCCAGGCCAAGCCGTTGCAGGTGCCACGCCAGTTCCGGCGCGAGGCCTTTCGGATCGTCGTTCTTCAGGTATTGCTGGTTGAGCCAGCCGAGCTTGGCGAAATCGAAGCGCGAGGCGGACTGGTTCACGTCGGCGATGTCGAACAGCCCGATCATTTCCCCGATCGAGAAGATCTCCTGGTCGCCGTGCGACCAGCCCAGCCGCACCAGATAATTCAGCAGCGCATGCGGCAGATAGCCGTCCTCGCGGTATTGCATCACCCCGACCGCGCCGTGGCGCTTGGACAGCTTCTGCCCGTCCGGACCGAGGATCATCGGCAGGTGCGCAAAGCTCGGCACCGGCGCGTTCAGCGCGTGATAGATGTTGATCTGGCGCGGCGTGTTGTTGACGTGGTCGTCGCCACGGATCACCTCGGTGATGCCCATGTCGATGTCGTCCACGACCACCGCGAAGTTGTACGTGGGAAAACCGTCGGAGCGGACCAGCACCAGATCGTCCAGTTCCGCGTTGTCCCACTCGATGCGGCCCTTGACCTTGTCATCGAACACCACGCTGCCCTCGCGCGGGTTCCTGAAGCGCAACACGCGGTTGGGATCTTCGCGATACGGCTCGTTGCGATCGCGGTACGCGCCGTTGTAGCGCGGCTTTTCGCCCGCGGCCATGGCGGCTGCGCGCATGGCCTCGAGTTCCTCCTTCGACTCGTACGCCCAGTACGCCTTGCCCGCGTCCAGCAGTTGCTGCGCGACCGCGCGGTAGCGATCCATCCTTTGCGTCTGGAAGAACGGACCCTCGTCGGGATCCAGGCCGAGCCAGTCCATGCCGTCGAGGATGGCCTGCACCGCTTCGTCGGTGGAACGTTCGCGATCGGTGTCCTCCACCCGCAGGATGAACTGCCCGCCGCGATGGCGCGCCTCCAGCCAGCAGTACAGAGCCGTGCGCGCGCCACCGATGTGCAGGTAGCCGGTCGGGCTGGGAGCGAAGCGGGTGCGGAAAGTCATGGCAGGCGCGATGCGGAAAAGCGGAAGTTTAGCGGATCGCACTGGAACCCCTGGCGCGGCGCCCCCATGATCCCCGGATGAGTCCCACACCGAACACGCCCGGCATCGATCCGGCCGAAAAGCCCGAAGGCGCGGTGACGCCCCATGCCACTGCGGCACCGCGCAGCGAGGATGAAACCGCGACGGTGGCCGAGATCGCGGAGGACTCCGCCGGCGCGAGTGCGGCGCCTGCGCAGGCGCCCGGCGGCACTGAAGACCGGACGGCCCGATCCGGCCGCGAACCGGCCATTCCACGCGGCGGCACGCGCCGCGTGCTGGCGATGCTGTGGCCCTACATCAAGGGCTTCCCCGGGCGGATGGCGATCGCCGGCGCATTGCTGGTGATCTCCAAAGTCGCGACGGTGTACGTGCCGGTCGCGTTCAAGGAAATCGTGGACCATCTGGACCCGCGCGTGGCTTCGCTCACCGTGCCGGTCGCACTGATCGCGCTGTACGGCGTGCTGCGCCTGATCGGCACGCTGTTCGGGCAGTTGCGCGACACGGTCTTCGAGCGCGTCAGCCAGCGCGCCATGCGCGCATCAGGCCTCGACGCCTTCCGGCACCTGCACCAGTTGTCGCTGCGCTTCCATCTGGACCGCCACACCGGCGGCGTGGGCCGCGACATCTCGCGCGGCACGCGCGGGGTCTACAACCTGCTGGGCTGGGTCGTGTTCAACATCGTGCCCACGCTGTTCGAAATCCTGGTCGTGATCGCGCTGCTGCTGCGCCAGTTCGACTGGCGCTACGCGGTGGTGACGTTGGTGACGATGGCGATCTACATCGCCGCGACCATCTGGATCAGCGAATGGCGCACGGCCGGCGTGCGCGTGATGAACGACGAGGAAAGCCTGTCGAACGCGCGCGCGGTGGACAGCCTGCTGAACTACGAGACGGTGAAGTATTTCGGCAACGAGGAATTCGAGGCGCGCCGCTACGACGCCGCCCTGCGCCGCTACGAGGACGCGGCGGTGAAAACCGAATCCTCGCTCGCTGTCCTGAACGGCGCGCAGGCGCTGGTGATCGCGCTCGGCCTGACCCTGCTGATGGCCATGGCGGACAGCGGTGTCGCCGCGCACACGCTTTCGGTCGGCGACATCGTGATGGTCAACGGCTGGCTGCTGCAACTGGCGATCCCGCTGAACATGCTCGGGTTCACCTACCGCCAGATCAAGCAGGGCATCATCGACATGGAACGCATGTTCGCGCTGCTGGACGAGCACGCGGAAGTCCGGGACGCTCCGGACGCGAAGCCGCTGCAGCTGCGCGGCGCGAACGTGCGCTTCGAGAACGTCTCGTTCGCGTACGATCCGCAGCGGCAGATCCTGCACGACGTGGACTTCGCCATCGCCCCGGGGCAGACGGTGGCCGTGGTCGGCGCCACCGGCGCGGGCAAATCCACCCTGTCGCGCCTGCTGTTCCGCTTCTACGACGTCACCGCCGGACGGATCACGGTGGACGGGCAGGACATCCGCGCGGTCACGCAGGAATCCCTGCGCGCGGCGATCGGCATCGTGCCGCAGGATACCGTGCTGTTCAACGACACGATCTACTACAACATCGCCTACGGCCGGCCGAGCGCGTCGCGCGAGGAAGTGGAAGCCGCGGCCAGGGCCGCGCACATCCACGAGTTCGTGCTGTCGCTGCCGGATGGCTACAAGACCCAGGTCGGCGAGCGCGGATTGAAATTGTCGGGCGGCGAGAAGCAGCGCGTGGCGATCGCGCGCGCCCTGCTCAAGCGCCCGGCCATCCTCGTGTTCGATGAAGCGACTTCCGCGCTGGACACGCGCACCGAAAAGGTGATCCAGGCGGAACTGGCCGAGATCGCGCGCGGCCGCACCACCCTGATCGTGGCGCACCGGCTGTCCACGATCGTGGATGCCGACGAGATCCTGGTGCTGGACCACGGCCGCATCGTCGAACGCGGCACCCACGCGCAACTGCTGGCACGCGAAGGCCGTTACGCCGCGCTTTGGGCGATGCAGGCAAGGACACCGCAGTCCGAAGCGGCCTGACGACGCCTTTACCTTTGTTCACCGCGGCCGAGAGGCGGGTCACGGTGCATCAGGCACGAATGCTGCAGTACGGGAGCAGCCACCCTCACCGCAAGAGTGAGTCGGGGTTCTCTGGTCAATCTTCGAGGAACCATAGACAATGCCCGCGCCCATGCCTGAGTTCAAGAAGAAGGAAGCGCCCGCGATGAGTCGTCTGAAAATCGCCCTCTCCGAACTCGAAACCAGTGATGCGGACATGTTCCGCGAGGCGCTGGGCCGGCTCACCGGCCTCCTTTCACATTATTGGGAATGGTCCGACCTGGCCGGCGCGGATCTGGTGATCGTGGACATGGACAGCATGTTCGGGCACATGGCCTGGCTGAAGGCACACGGCGCCGGCAAGCACGTGATCACCTTCGCGCGCTCGGGCCAGGTGCAGGGCTCCGATCTGGTCCTGGCCAAACCGCTCCACGACGATGCCCTGGCTGCGGTGCTCGAGCAGGCCGCAGGCATGATGCCCAACAGCGAGGCTGCACTCCGCAGCACGGAGCCTGCCGGCGGGCCCGCCCAATCCACAACCGAAACCGCGTCGAAGGCCGCTCCCAGGCCTGCGCCTGCGCCCGCCCCGAAGGCGGCCCCGAAGCCGTCCGAAAAGTCCCGCACCGCGAGCGTGATGAACTTGGCCGCCGTAGCCGACCTGCCTCCGCCGAAACCGGAAGCTGCGCCGGAACCGGCGCCCAAGCCCGTGGAATCCGAACCCGAGCCGGTCAACATCGCCGACCTGCTGGTGCGGCGCCCGCCCGCGCAGGCCATGCGCGTGGCCGGTTCCGAACTGGTCATCGATCCCGAACGCGATGTCTATTACGCGGACGATGCGCTGAAGCCCCTGAAGGAACCGCTGGAGCAAAAAGTCTCCGCGCTGCAGCCGCTGGATGCCACCGCGCTCGCCGCCGCGCGCCAGCGCAAGCCCTATCCGCTGGCGCGGTTGCGCTGGTTCGCCGGTCTGGTCGCCACGCCGGGGATCCTCGCGCGCGGGCTGCATTATGGTGAGCGCTACAAGCTGGCGCGCTGGCCACAGACCGAGCGCGAATTCCCGCGCCACTTCCGCATCGCCACCGCGATGATGAAGGAGCCCGCCACGCCTGCCGATCTGGCAGCCGCAAGCGGGGTGCCCGTTGCCGAAGTGATCGATTACGTCAACGCCAGCAACGCCGCCGGCTGGCTGGCGATCGAACGCGACGAACCGCCGCCGGCCGAAGAAGACGCCGGGCAGCGCGGCAAGGGGCTGGGGCGCTTCCGCAAGGCCGCGGCCAAGTAACGCGATCGCGGCAGCACGCGGGATACCGGCCTGCCACTCAAGGACCGAGCGCGGACCCGGTGAAGTGCGGCTTCGCCTGTACCGGCAGCCATAGCGATACGCGCGTCCCCGCACCCGGGGCGGATTCGATCTCCATCCGGCCCCCGAACAGCGCCAGCCGCTCGCGCACGCTCGGCAGGCCAAAACCGCCGGTGCGGCGTATCCGTTCGGCGGCGGCATCGCAGGCGAAACCCCTGCCCTCGTCGCGCACGCTGACGATCAGGTCGTCGGCATCGCCGCGCAGTTCGATGGTCGCGCGGTCGGTGCCGGCGTGCTTGACGATGTTGAACAGCAGCTCGCGCACGATCTGGAAGACCAGCACGCGCATGGCCTCGGGCAGGCGCGGATGGTCGTCCGCCACCAGCGACACGTTCAGGTCGTGCTTCTCGCGCATCTGCGTGACCAGCCATTCCAGAGCTTCGGCGAGCCCCTCGGATTTCAGGATGGGCGGACTCAGCTCCACCGTGAGCTGCCGGGTGATCTGTATGGCCTGTCCGATCCAGGCCTCGGCATCGGCCATGTGCTGTATGGCCTTGTCCACGTGGCCACGTCCGGCCTGCTGGCGGGCGACGCCCAGTTTCATCTGCACGCTGTGCAACTGCTGTTGCAGGTCATCGTGCAACACTTGGCTTATGCGGCTGCGTTCCTCCTGCTCGGCCATGGTCAGCAGCGAAGTTGCATGCCGCAGTTGCCGCTCGCTCTCCACCAATTCGGCGGTGCGCGCATCCACGCGTGCCTCGAGCGTCGCATTCAGCTCGTGCAGGGCCGCTTCGGCCTGCTTGCGCATCGTGATGTCCTTGAAGAACACCGCCACGCGCCGGCTTTGCGCGCCACCCACCTTGAACACGCTGAGGTCGATCCAGTTGGACAGCGCGCTCGCGAACAGCTCCATGCGACGCGGCGCGCCGCTCAGCGCGACTTCCGCGAACAGCGTGATCCATTTGGGCTGGTATTCCGGATAGATCTCCGAGAAACGCTTGCCGGCGAACTCCACGCCGGTCAGCCTTGCCGCGGCCTGGTTGGAATCCAGATAGACGATGTCGACCGCCCGGCCGTCGTCGTCGAAGATGACGTCGCCGGCACAGTAGCCATCGGTGATGGATTCGAAGAGCGTGCGGTACTTCTGTTCCGATTCGAGCAACGCCTGCTCGATCCGCGCGCGCTCGACGCAGGGAACAATCCGGTTCGCCAGGTCGCGGATCAGTGCGACCTCGTCGGCGCGCCACTCGCGTGGCTCCAGGTTCGCCACGACCAGCAGGAACCGCCATTCGCCGTCTCGCTGGAACGGCACGCCGACGTGCGCGTGCAGAGGCAGTCCCGTCCTCGCGTGGTCGCGGGTGCGCGGATCCGTCCGGGCGTCTTGGACGACCAGGACCTCGCCGGCACGTGCGGCCTGCCGGATTGCCTCGCTGGCGTAATCGGAAATGCGCAGCGTGCGCGGGATCTCCAGGACCCCGCCCGCGCGCCAGACGGGATCGAGCGTGGCCTCGTCGCGCGCCTCGTTGATGTCCACGAACAGGCATAGCGCCACGCCCAGGTGCGCGCCGATCCTGGCGCCGGCCACCTGCATGATTTCATCCGGCGAGGACAACTGCAGGCATTCGCCGGTCACGTCGGCGAGCAGCGCAAGATTGGCCTGGCGGCGGCCGATTTCCGCGTCTTCCCTGCGACGTCCGGCCCGGGCCCTTGGGCGCGCCACGGCAACGGCGACCGCCTCGCTTTCGAGGGCGATGCCTCCTTCGCGATGTCGCGTGGTCCCCATTTTCCCCGTCGCTCCGCCTTGCCCCGGCGTTCACGAACGCAACTCCATTTGTACGCCTAAGCGCGCGGACTCGCCACTGCTCCCTTGAGACTCGCGCTCAGATATTGCTCTCCCGACAACACCTTCGTGATGGCATTTTCGATTTCGGCAGGCTCGCCCTTCAGGAGATAACCCTGTGCGCCAGCCGCGAGCGCGCGCTCCACGTAACTCTTCTCGTTGTGGCCGGACAGGATCAGGCAACGCATTTCCGGCCGCTGCTCGCGCAATGCGGTGATCAGCTCGATGCCGCCCATTGCCGGCAGCGACATGTCGATCACGGCGAGATCCACCTGCAGGCCCGGCAGTTCCTCCAGCGCGGTTTCCGCAGTGGCCGCCGCGCCGCACACGGACAGTCCCGGCAATTCGCCGATCCAGTCGCGCAACAGTGCGCGCATGCGGTCGTTGTCCTCGACGATATAGACGTTGCTGCTCATGTGCCCTTCCGTTGGTCGATCCGCGTTCACTGGAACAGGTCTTCCGTATCCGGTGCTTGTCCATCCGTGTCTTCATCGACCACGTCGTCGACGCTGCGACGCAACGGCACGTGCAGCACGATCGCGGTGCCGATGCCCGGCGCGGAATCCACCTCGATGCCGCCGCCCAGCAGGCTGAGACGCTCGTGCGCGCTGGTCAGGCCGAAGCCACCGGCCTTGCGTTGGCCTTCCTTGCGCAACCGCTCCGGCTCGAAGCCCCTGCCCTCGTCCAGCACGCACACGTCCAGAATGTCCTCGCTGCGGCGCAGTTCGATGCGCGCTTCATTGGTGCCAGCGTGCTTGACGATGTTGAACAGCAGTTCGCGCACGACCTGGTAGATCAGCACGCGCTTGGCATCGTCGTGCATCCGCAGGTCGCGATCGCCGCTCACGACCACGTGCAGGCCGTGCATCTCGCGCATTTGCGTGACCAGCCAGTCCAGCGCCTCGGCCAGGCCTTCGCTCTTCAGGATCGGCGGGCTGAGATCCACGGTCAGCCGGCGCGCGGTTTCCACGCCCTCGCCGCTCCACTGCTCGGCGTCGGTCAGATGCCGCAGTGTCCTGGCCTCGTCGCCGCGCCCGAGCGCGTTGCGCGCGGAAGCGAGCTTCATCTGGATGCTGTGCAACTGCTGTTGCAGGTCGTCGTGCAGGATCTGGCTGATCCTCCGCCGTTCGGCGTGCTCGGCCATCGTCAACTGCGAGGCCATGTCGCGGACGCGGCGCTCGCTTTCGACCAGCTCGGCGGTGCGCTCGGCCACGCGCCGTTCCAGGAAATTGTTGAGTTCCAGCAGCTTCTGCTCCGCGCGACGGCCCTCGATCAGGTCCGCCGCCTGGCGGCCCAGCACCTCCAGCAGGCCCAGCCGGCGCGGAGAGGGTTCGTGCGGCTCGCGCCAGTGCGTCGAGAGCATGCCGACCAGCTTGCCGTTGCGGGAGAACAGCGGAGTGGTTTGGACCGCACGGAGGCCCGAACTGTCGAACGCGGCCATGTGGCGATCTCCGAACATCGCGGCGCATTCGCGGACGTCCTTGACGATGATCCGCCTGCCGCTGTCGAGCGCCATCGCGCAAGGGGTACCGTCGCCGGCATCGAGCCATTCCCAAACCTTCGCACCCTCCTCGGAAAAGCCGCGGTGCGCCAGCAGGCGCAGTTCGCCGTGCTTGCCGCGCTCGGGGTGGAACATCTGCAGGCTCGCCGCATCCGACCGCATCAGCGCGGAAGCGGCGTCCACGATCCGCGAATACAACGCGTCCGGATCGGTTTCGCTCAGCAGTTCCGTGCTCACGCCCTGCAGCAGCCGCGTGTCGGCAAGCTCCTGCGCCAACTCCGCCTCGCTCCTGCGCACCGCTGCCTCCGCGCGCCTGTTCGCGATGGCGATGCTCGCGACGTGCGCGCCGAATTCGGCAATGCGGTGATGCCACTCGTCCGGCTCGCCGACGCGGTCGAATGCGAGGAAGAAAGAACCGATCGCCCTGCCGTGGGGTTCGAAGATCGGTGTCGAATAGCCGGCGCGCATGCCATTGGCGAGGCACAGGTCGCGCCATTCCCGGGACCAGTGTTCGTCGCCAGCGATATCGGCGCAGACCACCGGGTGGCCTTCGAACACCGCGGTGCCGCAGGTGTCGATCGCCAGCGCGTTGATCGGCGCTCCCCGGATGCCCTCGCTGAAAGTGTCCTCGATGCGCGCGGTGAAGATCTCCCGGAAGCTGCGGCGATCATCGCCCGCCAGCAGTACTGCAGCGCGGATGTGGGAATCCAGCCGCGAGGCGGAGGCGGTCAGCTCCTTGAGGCATTCCGACAACTCGCAGCCCGTCGCGATCAGTTCCAGCACGTTCTTCTGCTCGGCGAGCAGCATCTCGTTGCGCTTGCGATCGGAAATGTCCAGCGCGGTGCCGGCGATCAACTTCACGTCACCCTCGGCATCGAAAATCGGCGCCAGCTTGTACGCGAAATGGCCACCCAGGCTGGAAGGGTTGGCGTAAGGCGTCTCGCCCTCGACGGGCGTGCGGGTTTCCAGTACGCGCTGCAGATCCCGCCGGACTGCCACCGCGGTCTCGCGCGAGAACCCCATTTCTTCCATGCTCTTCCCGATCACATCCTCGCGGCTCATGCGCAGCCGGTCGAGCATCGCCTGATTGACGAAATCGAAGCGCCCGTCCGGCGTATAGCGGAACACCAGGTCGCGCACCGACGACATGGTGCTGTCCAGCGTGCGCGCGTGCTGCTCGGCCTGGGCATGCGCCTCGCGCAGCGCATTGACGGCCTGTGCACGTTGCACTGCTTCCCAGGCGCGCTCGGCGACTTCGCCCATCAGCGAGATTTCTTCCGGCCGCCAGTCGCGCGGTTGCGAGTGGGCCGCCACCAGCGCCCAACTCAGCTTCCCGCTCTTGACGAGGGTGCTCGCCGCCAGAGCCTGGATGTCGAGTGACTCCAGCAGCGCGCGCATGGATTGCGGTAGGGGCGCCTTCCGCGCGTCGTCCACGACCAGCGGCTGCCCCTCTCGCACCCTGGCGAGCAATTCTTCCATGCCCGCGAGGTCGTATTCCCCGGCCACGCTGGGCAGATCGGAGCGATGGTAATCCGGCAGCACGAGGGCGCGATCCTCGCTTTCGCCGACCTCGACGAAATAGACGCGATCGCAACGAAGCCGCTGTGCGAGCGCCGCGCAGGCGGCGTGCTGCACTTCGTCCGAATCGCGCAGGTTGCGCAGCGCGTCGGCCAGCGTGAGCAGGAAAGTCTTGCGGTCCTCCTCGGCACGCAGGTCGTGTTCGATCTGCTTCTGGTCGGTGATGTCGCGGGTGGTGCCGGCGACCGCTTCGACTTCACCGTCCGGCCCGATCACCGGCACGAACAGATAGTCGTAAATCCGCTCGCCGAATGTGCCGGTGAACGGCGCCTGCCCGCGGATCGGCAGCTTGGTGGCGATGACCTGCTCGATCTCGCGGTCGTGCATGGCCGCGTGCCATTCCGGGTAGCCCAGCTCCAGGCAGTTCTTGCCGATCGCCTCGTCCCAGGTCTTGCCCCACATCTTCAGCAGGATGGAATTCGCGTACGTGAAGCGGTGGTCGAGATCGAAGATGTAGGCAAGGTCCGGCGTGTTGTCGAGGATCGCCTCGTACAGCCGGCGCTGGCTCTCGGTGCGCAGGTGCGCGTCCAGCAGCGCCTGTTCCTGGCGCTTGCGCTCGCTGATGTCCACAAGCATGTTGATGCCGCCGACGAGCTGGCCGCCCGCATCGTGCAGCGGCGTGGGATACGGCGTGAACCAGCGGCGCCTGCCGTCGGGCAGCTCCGCGATCGCCTCGATGCCGCCGAAGATCGGGCGGTCCTGCTTCAGCGCGAGAGCCATCGGGCACTCATCGTGCGGCAGGAAGGAACCATCGGCGCGATACAGCTTCCAGGCCACCGACCATTCGTCCCTGCCCACCTCCGGCGTGCGCCCGGCGAACTCCACGCTGGCCGGATTGAAATGCGTGATGCGGCCTTGCGGGTCGGTGGTAAAGACCGGCATCGGCAGCGCGTCGATCATCTGCCGGAAGCGCGCCTCCGATTCGGCCATGTTCTGGTACGCCCGAACGTTGTCCAGCGCGATAGCCGCCTGCGCGGCGATGCCCTGGACCAGTCGCTCGGCGCGCTCGCCGAACACATTGCACAGCGCATGCCCGAAGAACAATCCGCCGTAGACCTTGCCGCTGCGCGACACGACGGGCACCGCCAGGTAGCTGCGCACCTGCGGGTGCCCCGGCGGCGGGCCACGGTGCCTGCCTTTGCCGTAATCCGGATGTTTGCACACATCGCCGCAACGCACCGACCCGCGCCCCTCGAAAATCGGCTTGAACAGCGGCGACTTCGTCGGCATCGGCATGTTTTCGAAATCCGACCGTTCCGCTCCCGACAGCGAGTAAAGCTCGTACGAGTCGCCGTCCTCTTTGACCACGTTGTGGAAGAACGCGCCGAACTGGGCGCCGGTCAGGCGCGTGGCGAGGTCGGTCAGCTTCTGCGCCAGGTCACCGTATGCCATCTCGCTGGAAAGCAGGTGCGCGGATTCGACCAGGACTTCCGCTTCCTCGCGCGCCTCGCGCTCGCGCGCGAGCAGGGCCTCGCGCCCGTGCTCGGCCTGCTTGCGCGCGGTGATGTCGGTGGCCATGCCGAACCACTCGAGGATCTCGCCATGCTCGTCCAATACCGGCACCGCGCGCGACAGCGTCCAGCCTTCGCTGCCGTCCACGCGCAGCACGCGGTGCTCGAGCATGAACATGCGCCTGTCGCGGATCGCCGCATGGACGGCATCCCAGACGCGCGAACGTTCGTCCGCGGGAATGTATTCGTCGATCCAGTTGCGTTTCACCGAGGCCGTGTCCGCGATGAAGCTGCGCCCGAGCAACTGGCGCATCTCGCGCCAGTCGGCGCTCATGCTGTAGACGACGTCCGAACTGGCTTCCACCAGCGCGCGGAATCTCCGGTCGGATTCGCGCATCGCGCTCTCGGCGCGCCTGCGGGCGCTGATGTCGCGGGCGATCTTGGAAGCGCCGACGATATGGCCCTGCGCGTCGCGGATCGGCGCGACCGTAAGCGAGATGTCGAGCAGGGTGCCGTCCTTGTGCCGGCGCACCGTCTCGTAGTGGTCAACGGTTTCGCCCCGGCGGAGGCGCGCCAGGATTCCCGGCTCCTCGTTCACGCGATCGGATGGCATCAGCATGGTGACAGGCTGACCGACCGCTTCGTCCGCGGTGTAGCCGAACAGCCGTTCCGCGCCCTGGTTCCAGCTCGTGATGATGCCGTTCAGGTCCTTGCTGATAACGGCATCGTGCGACGAGGTGACGATCGCGGCGAGCCAGGCGGCATCCCTGCCGCTGCGCGCGCGCTGGATCTGCACCATCGCCTGCTGGGCGTACAGATCGAGCATGCGCAGCGCATGCGCATCGGCTTTCCACGGACGCGCGAAATACAAGGTGAACATCGCCGCGACCGACCCGTCGTCGGCCAGCAGCGGCGTGGAGACGGCACCACGCACGTCCAGCGATTCGGTCAGGTGCGCCAGTACGGGGAAACGCGAATCGTGCCTGAGATCCTCCACGACCACCCGCTCGCGCGCACGCAGCGCGGCCGCGCAGGTGGTGATGCCGTCGAGCTCGACGGTGCTGAATTTCCCGAGGAAATCCTCCGGAAGGCCGGTCGAACCGATCAGCTTGAGGCGACCCTGCTCGCAGACCTGCACCGTAGCCTTGTCGGCGCGCAGCAACTCGCTTGCCGCCTGCATCACCTCGCGCAGGACGGATTGCAGGTCGTCCTGCTTCATCAGGCGCGTGCCGAGCGCGTGCAACCGCTCGAGGTCAGACACCTGCCCGGCCAATTGCTGCTGGCTCTCGCACAACGCGGCCTGCGCGCGCGCGCGCTGCAACCGCGGCAGGATGCGGTTGGCCAGTTCGCGCGCCAGTTCCACTTCGTGCTCGCGCCACACGCGCGGCTCGTCATCGCAGAACGCGAGCAATCCGCGCCAGTACCCGTCCTCGTGCCACGGCACGCTGATGTATGAGCCGACCTCGTAGCGCGCGTAGGCTTCGCCGTTGGTGCGCGGATCGGCGTGGCAGTCGTTCACGACGATCGGCCTGCCGGACCGTGCCTCGTCGGCGAATGCCGGAATCACGAAATCCGAAAGCGGCGCGCGGCGGGGCAGATGGGGGATGTCCCCTTCGTACCAGACCTGGTCCACCACCGCGTTCTGCTGCGTCTCGTCGATGCCGATCAGGCAGCAACAGTGCAGGCCCATGTGCCTGCCGATCCGCGAAGATGCCGCCTCCATGATCTGCGCTTCGTCGTCGCATCGCGCGGTGGCCTCGCCGATGTCGGCCAGCAGCGCGAGTTCGGCTTCGCGCCGCTTGCGCTCGCTGATGTCGTTGAACGAAGCGATCACGCCGGTCACCTCGCCGCGCGCATCCTTGAGCGGGGAGAGATCCACCTGCACCGGCACGCGCGAGCCATCGGGGCGGCCGATGATCATCTCGAGGCCATGCACCGCATCGCCGGTGCGGATCACGTCCTCGAGCTGGCTGTAGTCGCGCGGCAATTCCTCCCCTTCGGGCGTCCACAGGCGCGCCGACCCGCGCTTGTCCGCGCCGCGCAACGGCGAGCGTCCCCACAGTTCGACCGCGCGGGCGTTGTAATCCTGGATCACGCCATCGCGGTCACAGACGCACACCGCCGAAGGGACCGACTCGAACAAGCCGCGCAGGCGCGCTTCGTTGTCGCGCAAGGCCGTTTCGGCGCGCGCACGCTCGACCGCTTCCCACACGCGCGCGGCCATTTCCTCGACCAGCGCGATCTCGGCCGGCGACCACGCGCGCGGCCTCGCGTCGGCGACATAAAGCAGCGCCACCCAGCGGCCGTTGTGGACCAGGGGCGCGCCGATGAGCGCGCGCGCACCCCAGGCCAGATACCTGGCCGCGCGTGCGCGCACCGTGTCGCGTGCGTCGTTGTTCGCATCGCGCACCACGAAGGTCTCGCCGGCGATGAAGGTGGCGCGAACGGCATGGCTGGCATCAGCCAGCGACTGCACGCCCAGGGCACTGGCCTGCGCGGAGTCGGTCCACTCGGCTTCCACGTCGAGTTGCTGCATGCCCGGGTGCACCGCCGCGTAACCGCAGCGCGCGACCTGCAGGTGCTCGCCCAGCGCCGACACCGCTTCGGTCATCACCGCATGCGCATCGGAGAGTCCGCGCACGCGATCATTGAAGGCGAGCAGGAATCGCTGGCGCGCCCCGCTCTGGCGCAGGCTGATATCCAGTTGCTCGCGTTCGGCCAGCGCCGCCACCTGCGCGGTGGTCTCCACCACCACGGCCAGCATGCCGCGTGGATGGCCGCCGTCATCCAGGATCGGTGAGTAATCCAGGTCGAACCAGCTTTGTTCGCGCACGCCGTTGCGGCGCGTTTCCAGCCGCTGGTTGTGCAGCGACACCGATTCGCCGGAAAGCACCTGCTGCAACACGCGCTCGTTCCAGCGCGCGTGCTCGGGCCAGACGTCGGACGAGGCAAGCCCCAGCGCGTCCGGGTGATGCACGCCCAGGATCGGGATCATCGCGTCGTTGTACAGCAGGATTCCGCGCTCGCCCCAACTGATGCACATCGCCACCGGCGACTGCAGCATCGTCTCCAGCGCAATGCGAAGGCAGGCGGGCCATTGCTCGATCGATCCGAGCGGCGTGGACGACCAGTCGCGGGCGCGGATGCGCTCGCCCATTTCGCCGCCGCCGCCCGGAAACGATGGTCCCTTTTCGCGCGCACGCCCGACGCCGCGCACACCATGCTGCGCGGCCCCGCCGGCGGGCTCGCCACCGCGATGCTCCGTCGCGGACGCGGCCTGCAAGAATGGATCGCGCCGCTCGGCCAAACCGCCGCGGCGCTGATCGGGATCCGACATCGAGACCCGTTCCCTTCCGGTGGGCTGTCGCCAGTCTCTTTCTGAAATGACGCCCCTGCCCGGATTGACAGCGAATGAAAGCGGGAATTCTAGGGGGCCGGCTTTGTGGGTGTGTTATCAGTATGTGCACGCCAACTCTGGCCCTTCAGGGGGGCCATGCCCGAAATCACTGGCTGCCGGCCTTGGCGGGCATGGAAGAACCGGCCGCGGCCGGCATGCTCGTCCCTTCCATCATGTGCTGGTGCTCCTCCGAGGCGCTGGCGGTGAGCTTGTGGAACTCCGCCGCGCTCATCTTCGGCTGTTTCTGCAGGTAGGCCACCATCGCCCAGATCATCGGGTCCGTATGCGTCGGCCCCCAGGCCGGCATGGCGGTGAACTTGACGCCGTGCTTGATGATCCAGAACGCCTCGGCCGGATCGGGCGCGAAGCGGGTCAGGTTGGGCGGCCTGGGATACAGGCCGTGGCGGATCTCCGAATCGCTCATGCCCGGTGCCAGATGGCATTCGGTGCACATTTCCGCGTAATGCTGGGCGCCTTCGGCGACCAGCGCCGGGCTGTCAAGGTTGGGCGGCTTGATGTCGGCCGCGCGGCGTTCGATCGAATGCTCGCGGAGGATGCCGATGCCTCGGCTGACCACGCCCCAGTGTGGCGAATCCGCGCCGACGTCGTAGGCGCCGCTCCATATGAATACACCGGCGGCGATGGCGAAAATGATGATCCACAGGATGAATGCACCGATGAATCGCATGGCCGGCCCTCCGTCGGACGGGTTCTTCCAGTCTAGCCCAACTGCCGGCTCGCGAATCCAGCCCCCGCGCCGTGCCGCGGAACATCAGAACCAGGCGCGCACGCCCGCCACGAATTGCAGTTCGCCCGCGTGTCCGACCTGCGCGCGCGCGAAATCGGCGGTGCGCCCGTAGCGCTGCCGCCAGACCACGCCGATGTAGGGTGCGAATTCGCGCCTGACCTCGTAGCGCAGGCGCAATCCAAGCTCGGCATCCGACAGGCCGGAACCGATGCCGCGCCGCGGATCGTCCCTGCCGTACAGGTTGATCTCGAACCTGGGTTGCAGCACGAGGCGTTGCGTCAGCAGCTCCTCGTATTCGAACTGCACGCGCGCCGCGGTGCGGCCGTTCTGGCCCAGATAGAACGTCGCTTCCGTGTCGAACCAGAATGGCGCCAGGCCCTGCACGCCGACTGCAGCCCAGGTGCGGCCCGGCCCTCCGCCGGAGTCCTGGCGCACTCCCAGTTGCGCCCCCCAGTAGCTGCCGATCGCGTGGTTCCACAACGCTTCGGTGCGCAGGTCTTCAAGCCTGCCTTCGGCATATTCGCCTTCTGCTTTCAGCCACAGCCTGTCGAAGTCCCCGCCGTACCAGAATTCCCCATCGAGGAACACGGCATCGTTGCCATGGTTGTCGTGGGCGTACTCGAACTGGTCGAGCAGGAGCATGCCTTCCCGGGCATGGTCGGACATGTCCATGCCGGTCATGTCGGTATAGCGATAGCCGTCCGAATAATCGGGGTCGCGCGCATCCGGCGGCGCCCTGCCGCCCTGCATGGAAGACATCTCCATGTCCTGCATGGAAGACATCTGCATGTCCTGTATGGAAGACATCTGCATAGCGTGCGAACCCTCGGCCAACCCTCCCGGGTTGGGCCGCGTCCCGATCATGTTGCCCCAGTGCAGGCGCTGCATTTCGGTCGGCTGCGAGGGCCGCACCGGCGTCTGCATGCCCGGCATGGAATGCGCTTGCATTTCGTCTTGCTGCGCCGCCGCCGGCAGCGCCAACGCAACTCCGAGCGCGCCGGCCAGAAGGCTCATGCCGAAAACCGTTTTCGCCCTCATGCGACCACCACCTCGCGGAACATGCCCGCTTCCATGTGGTAGAGCAGGTGGCAGTGGTAGGCCCATCGGCCGGGATTGTCGGCAGTCACCGCATAAGTCACGCGCTGCGCGGGTTGGACGTTGACCGTGTGCTTGCGCGCGATCACCTCGCCACCCTCGTCTTCCAGTTCGCTGAACATGCCGTGCAGGTGGATCGGATGATTCATCATCGTGTCGTTGCACAGCACGATGCGCAGTCGTTCGCCGTATTTGAAATGCACGGGCTTGGCGTCCGAGAAGCGGATGCCGTCAAACGACCACACGAACCGCTCCATGTTGCCGGTGAGGTGCAGTTCGATCTCGCGCCCGGGTTCGCGCGCATCGAGCGGACCGTCCACCGAATGCAGGTCGGCGTAGGTCAGCACGCGTCGACCGTTTTCGCGCAGGCCCACGCCCGGGTCGTCGAGATTGGTGCGCGGGTAGTCCACGCGCATGTCCACGCCGGGATTGTCGTATTCGGTGCGGGCGTGATGCGCCTTGACCATGCCGGACATGTCGTCCATGCCGGCCATCGCGCCGTGATCCATGTCGTGCATGTCCAGCATCTCGTGGGCCTGCGCCATCGCGCCCATCATGTCCACCATGGTGAGCGTCGGAACTGCGTCCATCGCCGGGACTTCCGCTTCCATGCCGGGGCGCGGGGCAAGCGTGCCGCGCGCGTAGCCGCTGCGATCGATGGATTGGGCGAAGATCGTGTAAGCACGATCCTCGGTCGGGCGCACGATCACGTCGTAGGTTTCCGCCACGCCGATCCGGAACTCGTCCACCGCGACCGGATGCACATCCTGCCCGTCGGCCGAAATCACGGTCATGCGCAACCCGGGGATGCGCACGTCGAAATAGCTGTTCGCCGAACCGTTGATGAAGCGCAGGCGCACGCGCTCGCCCGGCTTGAACAGGCCCGTCCAGTTGCCGGCCGGCGTCTTGCCGTTCATGAGATACGTGTAGGTGAAGCCGCTGACGTCGATTACGTCGCGCGGGCTCATCCGCATGCGGTTCCACATCGCGCGCGCTTCAAGTGCGCCGCGCAGGCCGAGCATCGAGGTATCGCGCAGGAAATCCGGCAACGTGGGTTGGTTGAAGTTGAAGTAATCGCCCTGCTTCTTGAGGAGTGCGAAGATGCGCGCGGGATCGAGATCGGTCCAGTCGTTGAGCATCACCACGTGATCGCGCTCGCTCGGGTTGCGCTCGGGACCGGCGGGTTCGATCACCAGCGGCCCGTAGGGACCGTTCTGCTCCTGGAAATGCGAATGCGAGTGGTACCAGTAGGTGCCGCTTTGCTTCACCGGAAAGCGGTAGACGAACGTTTCGCCCGGCCGGATGCCCGGGAAGCTGAAACCCGGAACGCCATCCATCTGGAACGGCAGGATGATGCCGTGCCAGTGGATCGAGGTCTGCACCGGCAGGCGGTTGGTGACGCGCAAGGTGACGATGGTGCCCTCGCGCCAGCGCAGGATCGGCCCCGGCAACTGGCCGTTGACCGTTTGTGCGACGGCTGCATGGCCCGTGTAATCGACGGTTGTGGCGCCGATCTCCAGATTGAACTCGGTGCCGGTGAGCACACCCTGTCCGCCTTGCGCGGCCCAAAGCGGTTTGCTCCAGCCACCGAGTGCCGCGGCCGCGCCGCCGAGGGCCAGCCCTTGCACGAAGCGGCGACGCGTGAAATCGAAATCGCTCATTCGGTTCGCTTCTACTCAACCATCGTATTCTGATGGAGAATACCTTGCGCGCCCGCGCGGGAACGGATTCCGCCCATGAATTATCGCCACGCCTTTCACGCCGGAAATTTCGCCGACGTGTTCAAGCACGCCGTGCTGCTGGCGCTGCTGGATGCGCTCACCGCAAAGGACAAGCCACTGTGCTACCTCGATACGCATGCGGGCGCGGGCATGTACGCGCTGGACGAAACGCGCGCGGAAAAAACCGGCGAGTGGCGCGACGGCATCGGCCGCGTGTTCGAGGCGAAGTCGTTGCCGGAACCCTTGCGGCGTTACACGCAGGCGATCCGCGCCTTCAACCCGGACGGCGCGTTGCGCGCGTATCCGGGTTCACCCGCGCTGGCCGCGCATGCCTTGCGCAAGGACGACCGCCTGGTGCTCTGCGAAATGCAGGACGAGGACGCCGCGGCCCTGCGCGGGCATTTTCGCGCCGACAAGCGCGTGCACGTGCACAAGCGCGACGGCTATGCGGCCATGAACGCGCTGCTGCCGCCGGCCGAACGGCGCGGACTGGTTCTGGTGGATCCGCCATTCGAGGCGCAGGCCGAAGAGTTCCGCGTGATCGAGGCGGCGCTGCAGGCAGCGCACGCGCGCTGGCCGACGGGCGTGTACGCGGTGTGGTATCCGATCAAGCGGCGCGCGGCGATCTCGCCGTTCCAGCGCTGGCTGGCGGCGCGCGAGTGGCGCGACGTGCTGATGGCGGAACTGCTGGTGCGATCCGATGATTCACCGTTGCGGCTCAACGGCTGCGGCATCGTCGTCGTCAATGCGCCGTGGCACTTCGAGGCGACGCTTGCGAAATTGCTGCCGGCATTGAGGGAAATCCTCGGCCAGGCAGACGGCGCGACGCAACGGTTGCAGGCGCTGGTGGATTAGCCCACCGCGGCCGGCTGCCTCTTCGCCATCCTCAGCACGCCGATGTAATAGCAGGCGTAATAGCCCACCAGCAGGCCGAAGAGCGCCAGCGTCAACGGACTGCGCGGATACGGCGGTTGCTGCATTCCGGCGGCATGCGCCGCCTGCATGGCCGGCCACATCACCATCCAGCGATAGGCCAGGCGCGCCAGCAGCAGCACCGTGATGCCAATGCCGAACCAGCTGTGCGGGATGTAATGCACGCCGTCGTCCTTGCGTTCGAAACGCGTCAGCCGCAACCCCCAGAGCCCCAGCGCGACGCCTGCGACCAGGCCGGCGATTTCACCCGCGAACATGCGCATGTCCACCACCGAACCGATCAGCAGCAGCCCGCCGACCAGGCACAGGATCACCACGCGCATGATCATGCGCGCGGGTTGCACCGGCTGGCGACCGAAACTGCGCCGGAACCGCCGGTAATACAGCAGCGCCATCAGGGGCACCGCTATGGCGAGCGAGAGGGCTTGCGGCGAGAAGGTCATGGCGTGCATGGATGTCCTTGGATGAGTCGCGATTTTCCTGATCGCAGGATCAAGGAGCGGATGTCCCTCTCCGCACTTGGAAAGCACCCCTCGCATTCTAGCCGCGCGTGCTGGCGCACCGGAGTTACAACTGTCACGTGAACGCCTTCACCGCGCGCGGTGTATAAAGACAGCGGGCACTCGTGGGAGCCGCACCATGCACAAACCGGCATCGATCGTGTTGTCGCGCGCCTTGCTCGTTGCCGCGCTGGGCGCACTCGCCGCGTGCGCCCCGCCGCCGATCTACAAGCCCGATGCCTCCGTGATCTCCGCCACGCCCGCGCAGGTTGCCGCGCCGCCCGGGCGTTACCCGAACGCACAGGTGATCTGGGGTGGGCGCGTGATCGAGGTGCGCAACTTCCCCGATCACAGCGAGATCGAATTGCTCGGTTATCCGCTCGACTCTTCCCAGCGCCCGCGGGTGGACGAACCGGCGGGCGGCCGCTTCATCGCGCTGATGCCGGGCTACGTGGAAAGCCTGGATTATCCGGCCGGCGCGCTGATGACCCTGCGCGGGACGCTCGCAGGCGTGCGCACGGGCAAGGTCGGCGATGCCGATTACGCATTCCCGCTGGTAACGGTCGCGCAGTCACACCGCTGGACGCCGCAGGAGATGGAGCAAGGCAAGTCGCACATCAGATTCGGAGTCGGCGTCGGGGTGATCGGCGGGATTCGTTGAGGGACGAGGGATGAGGGATGAGGGGCAAGTTGGACGTCTCAAGCTTGCCTCAACCCGCGCTCGCTACTCGCCCCTCGCCCCTAATCACTCTCGTCCGCCTCGAAGAAGCTCCAGCGCACCGCCGGAAACCTTTCCTTGATTTCGCGCTCGACCCGGTTGACCGCCGCGACCAGTTCGTGCGCGCTGCCATGCCTGTCGCTGACGCGCATCCGGGCCTTGGTCGCCAGCATGATGTCGGGGCCGAGTTGCAACGTGATCAAGTGGTAGAGCTCGCTCACCTCGGGGTGCCCCTGGATGAACGCACGCAGCTCGGTGCGTACGGCCGGTTCGGCACTGGAACCCACCAGCAGCGCCTTCACCTCGATCGCCACCAGCACGGCGACGATCACCAGCAGCCCGCCGATCGCCAGCGAACCGATCGCGTCATAGACCGGGTCGCCGGTGAGAATCGTCGCGCTCAATGCAACCAACGCGAAGCACAAGCCGAGCAATGCAGCCAGGTCCTCGCCGAAGATCACCAGCAATTCGCTGGAGCGGCTGATCCGGAACCAGCGCCACAGCGACATGACGCCGCGCGCCTTGTTGATCTCGCGCAGCGCGCCGTGCATCGAGACCGCTTCCGCGCCGATGGCGAACAGCAGCACCAGAGCGCCGACCCACGGCCAGTGCAGCGGTTCCGGCGCGCGCAGCTTGTGGAAGCCTTCGTACAGCGAGACCACGCCGCCCACCGAGAACAGCAGGATTGCGACCAGGAATGACCAGAAGTAAAGCGCGGCCCCTTCGCCCAATGGATGTTCGATCGAAGCCGGCCGCCTCGCCTGCTGCATGCCGAGCAGGATCAGGCCCTGATTGCCGCAATCGGCCAATGAATGCACCGCCTCGGAAAACATCGAACCAGACCCGGTGAGCAAGGCCGCCGCGAGTTTGCACAGGAGAATCGCGAAATTGGCGCCGAGTGCCAGCAACACCGCGCGCAGGGATTGAGGTTCGCTATCGGCGTCGCCGGACATGCTGGAGTTCCGAAATGCAGTGCACCAGTTTAACGGCGCGCCGCGCGTTAAAATACGCGACCGCTTTCTGCTGGCGCGCCTGCGTCCGGCAGCGTCCTGCATTGCCTTGAACACACCATGACTTCGTTCGATCTCCCCCTTCCGCCATTGCCGCGCAGCGCCAACCAGCGCAAGACCTGGGCGCCGCCGGCGGGTTCCTCGCTCGCGCTGTTGCTTACCGAAGTCGCACGCGCTCACGCCGGCGTCGTGGTGGCGATCGCGCGCGACACGCACGGCGCGCGCGCGCTGGAAGACGAACTCGCGGTTTTTGCGGGCGACCTGCCGGTGCTGCATTTCCCGGACTGGGAAACCCTGCCCTACGACCTGTTC
>DASSFA010000331.1:0-2801 GCA_035694895.1 Rhodanobacteraceae bacterium
TTCCGCCAGCTCGCGCGCCATGCCCGCGTGTTGCGAGCCCTGGCCCGGGAACAGGAAGATCACGCGCGGCATCGCTTCGACGCGTTGCACCGCAAGCTGCGGAAGCCGCTCGCGCGCCTGTTCGATGCTGCGCGCCACCACCGCGCCGCGCACGCGCATCGGCTTGCGGCCGAGCGCGAGCGTCGCCGCAATGTCGGGCAATTCCTCGTCGCCATGCTCGTGCAGGGCTCTTGCAAGTTCCTCCGCACGGCGCCGCAGCGCGGGCTCATCGTGGGCCGACAATACGAGCAGGGTGGCGCCGGCCGCGGAGTCGTCTTTGTCACGCGCGTTGCGCGCCTCGATCTGCGGCGCTTCTTCCAGGATCACGTGCGCATTGGTGCCGCCCACGCCGAACGAACTCACCGCCGCGCGACGCGGCGTGCCGTTGCGCGGCCATTCGATTTCGCGATCGGCGACCTTGAACGGACTGGCTTCGAAATCGATTTCCGGATTCGCGCGCTCGAAATGCAGGCTCGGCGGAATCCGGCCGTGGTGCAGGCTCAGTGCCGCCTTGATCAGTCCGGTGACACCGGCCGCGGCGATCAGGTGGCCGAGGTTGCCCTTCGCCGAACCCAGCCAGCAATACTGTTTTGCCTGCGTGTCTTCGCGGTACGCCCGCGTCAGCGCTTCCACCTCGATCGGATCGCCGAGCTGCGTGCCGGTGCCGTGCGCTTCCACGTACTGGATGGAATCGGCGCTCACGTCCGCGCAGGCCAGTGCCTGGCGGATCGCCATCGCCTGTCCGCGCACGCTGGGCGCCGTGAAGCTGGCCTTGTCGGCGCCGTCGTTGTTGACCGCGACGCCGCGGATCACCGCCCAGATGGTGTCGCCGCTTTCGACCGCGTCGCTCAGGCGCTTCAATGCGACCACCGCACCGCCGGAGGAAAACACCGTGCCGCCGGCCTGCGCGTCGAACGGGCGGCAACGGCCGTCCGGGGATTCCATGCCGCCTTCCACCGGCAGGTAGCCCGATTCCTGTGGCACCACGATGTTGATGCCGCCGGCCAGCGCGAGATCGCACTGCCAGCTCATCAGTGCGTACCAGGCCTGTACCACCGCGACCAGCGACGTCGAACACGCGGTGTGGATGGAGAGCGCCGGCCCGTGCAGATCCAGCCGATGCGCGACGCGGGTGGCGGCGTAATCCTTCTCGTTCGCCAGCATCGCGGCGAATTCGCCGGTGGTGCGCAGCAGATCGGGATGCGTTTCCACCCGTCTGCGATACGTGTTGTTCGACGTGCCCGCGTAGACGCCGATCGAACCGGCGAAGCGTGACGGATCCACGCCGGCGTGTTCCAGCGCGTTCCAGCAGAGTTCCAGCAGCACGCGCTGCTGCGGATCCATCAGCAGCGCCTCGGCCGGCGAGATGCCGAAGAATGAAGCGTCGAAACGGTCTGCGTCATCCATGACTCCGCGCGCGGCGACATAGCGCGGGTGCGCGCGCAGCTCGGCGGGTATCGAGGCGTCCAGTTGTTCCGACGTGAAGCGGCTGATGCAGTCACGTCCTTCGATCAGGTTGCGCCAGAGTTCCCCGACCGAGCGCGCGCCGGGGAATCGTCCAGCCATGCCGACGATCGCCACGCCTTCGCCGAGACGATTTGCGTTCATTGCCCACCTTCCCTGTGTGGCGCGAAGCGCGCCAGTGCAGCACGTTGAACGGCCCCGGAAGCGTGCGCGCCGCGCATGCGCGCATCGTGTCCGGCGGCGGCACCGGGCACCGCCGCCAGCCAGGCCGCCTGCGCGGCGACACTGGGGTGTTCGTAGAAATGCGCGGCATTCACCGAATCGAACCCGCGGCGGCGCAACTCGGTGAGCGCGCGCACCACGGTGAGCGAACGCGCACCTTCGTCGAACAGATTGGCGTGCACGTCCAGATCCGCGCGATCCAGCAGTTGCGCCCACAGCGCGCGCAACTGCTCGCGCAACGGCGCGTGTTCGGGCCACGCGATCGGCGCCTGTTCGCCTTCGCGCGCCAGCGCGCGGCGGTCGACCTTGCCGCTCGCGGTGTGCGGCAGCGCGGCGTGCAGGATGAAATCCTGCGGCACCATCCAGTTCGGCAACTGCGCGCGGCAGTGCGCACGCCATTGCGCGCGCAATGCAGCCTCGTCTCCACCGCCGGCGCGTGCCACCACGTGCGCGACGAGCCGCTTGCCCTGCGCGCCTTCGCTCAGCACCACCACGGCTTTCGCAATGGCCGGATGGCGCACCAGCACGCTCTCGATCTCGGCCGGCTCGATGCGATAGCCGTCCAGCTTGATCTGCTCGTCCAGGCGCCCGAGGTAGTCGAATGCGCCATCGGCGCGCTCGCGCACGCCGTCGCCGGTCCGGTACCAGCGTGCGCCGCGAAGCTGGATGAAGCGTTCGGCGGTAAGGCGATCGCGATGCAGGTAGCCGATCGCCAGGCACTCGCCGCCCAGCAGCAGTTCGCCTTCCTCGCCTTTCGCGACGGGAGCCAGTCCGGCATCCACCACGAGCGTGCGCACGTGCGGCAGCGCGCGTCCGATCGGCGGAAGCTCCGGCCAGGCCCGGGGATCCCCACCCAGCTCGTGCGCGGTGACCACGTGGGTTTCGGTCGGCCCGTAATGGTTGTGCAGGACGCAATCCGGCAGTGCGGCGAACAGCGCGCGCACGGCGGGCGTGATCCGCAACTGCTCGCCGGCGGTGATCACGTCGCGCAGCGTGGCGGGTTTCTGCCCGCCTGCCGCGACCGCTTCGGCGAGCGCGTGCAGCGCCGAAACCGGAAGAAACGCGCGTTCGATGCC
>DASSFA010000332.1:0-3478 GCA_035694895.1 Rhodanobacteraceae bacterium
CCGGCTTCCAGCGCACCGCCGTGCGCCGCCCCGTCAATGCCGTCGGCCAGGCCGCTGGTGACGGTCAGGCCGGCACGCGCCAGGGCGCGGGCGAATTCGCGCGCGTTCGCCAGCCCTTGCGCACTGGCGCTGCGCGAACCCACAACGGCCACTTGTGCCCCCAGCAGCAGTGCCGGATTGCCGACAACGAACAAAGCCGCAGGCGGCTGCGGGATTTCGGCGAGCTGTGGCGGGAAATCCGGATCCGTGCAGCGCAGCAGGTGGTGGTCGGGTTCGGAAAGCCAGGCGAGGTCGGCGTCCAGGCGGGCGGCGTCAGGGGTTTCGATCCAGGCCAGCGCTTCCGGGTTCAGGCCTTCTTGGCCGCGAAGTCGCCGCGCCGAGGCACACGCGGCCCGCGCGGAACCCGCGTGCGCAATGAGTGCGCGCGCGGCCGCCGGGCCGATGCCCGGCGCACGCAGCAGGGTCAGCCAGGCGCGGAGCTCGTCGTCCATATCCATGGCCGCAGTTTACGGGTGACCCAAACGAAAACGGCGCGGTGGTGAGCCGCGCCGTGGCGTAAGAAAAGCCTGACCGCCTTACTGCGGCAGTTCCAGCGTGTTGTTGATGCGCACCGGCTTGATGCCATCCATGATCAGGCCGTAGCTGACGTGATCGAAGGTGCGGAACACCATCACGTGGCCGACGAATTCCGGCGGCAGCCGGACGTGCGGTCCGAGCGAACGTCGATCGCTGTTTCCCGCCACGTCATCGGTGATCCGGACACCCGGTTGATAGATGGAGAAGGTGGTGCCGTTGTTGACGCCGTCGGCAGCCCCGACCGAGAGCGCCACCACTGATTTGGGGCCCTCCGCGGAAACGGAATCCATGCCGTTGGCGAAGGCCAGCACGCGCGCGTGGGGTGGCACCGAGCTCGCCGGATGCGGGTAGAAGGTGGGGTCGTAAGGTGCGTCGTTCACCGGCAACAGCCGATCGCCCGGACGGATTTCCATCTTGGCGTTGGTCAGCAGGGTGGTGGCCGGATCGCCGCCTTGCAGGACGCGCACGGTACCGATGATCTCGACCTCGGTGCCGAGTTCAGCGCCGCGGCCCATCATGCCGTCGTTGCGGGAATTTTCCGACCATGGACCGGCTGCAACGCCGACGTTGCTGTCGAGCAAATGCGCGACCTCGTCGGGATGCGAGGCATCGCCGCTCGCACGATAGATGTGGGTCGGGCGGGCCAGCGCGAAGCGCTCGCCCCGCGTGGCATTCAGGCCGCGCACGTAAACGAACTGGCCTTCCACGGCACGCGGCTGGTTTTCTTCGCTCGCGACCACGTAAGGCGTGCGCTTCAGCTCATCGGAACTCAGGACGCGCAGGTCATGCAGGAACGGTTCGATCTCGGAGAGCGGCACGGTCGGGATCGGGTTGGCCTCGACCTGCGGCTGCTGCACGACGTGCAGGCGATTGTCTGCGCCGAGTTGGAGCACCTCGCCGGGATAGATCAGGTGCGGGTTGTGGACCTGCTGGTTGACGTCCCAGATTTCGGGCCACAACCAGGGCTTCTGCAGGAAACGCGCGGAAATGCTCCAGAGCGTGTCGCCTTTCTGCACCGTATAGGTGGAAGGATGATCGGCACGCAGTTCCGCGGTCGCGGCGTAGGCGCCGAGGGTCACCAGCAGCCCGGCTGCGAGCGCAAGCGCTTTCTTAAACATAGGCGGCAATCCCCCGATCCCCCAGCGATTTTGGGCGAGTGTATCTGAAACAGGCGTACAATGGGCATCCTAGCCATGCGGCTGGGTTGGATAACGCCAAACGGTCCACAAATATGCGCTATCCCCGCGCGTGGACCCCGCCACCCGCGGCCGCGGTCTTATCATCGTCCCCGATGGAAAAAGGCAGCCGTCCTCGGCTGCATCTTCAAACGAGCAGATTCTTTCAGCGTTCCCATGGCCAAACTCGAAATCCTCGAATTCCCCGACCTGCGCCTGCGCACCAGGGCGACGGCGGTCAGCGTGTTCGATGCCGCCCTGAAGCAGCTCGCGGCCGACATGCTGGAGACCATGTATGCCGCGCCGGGCATCGGGCTGGCCGCGACCCAGGTGAACGTGCACCAGCGCCTGCTGGTGGTGGACGTCTCCGAGGAGCACAACGATCCGCGCGTGCTGGTCAATCCCGAAATCCTGCATGCGGAAGGCCACCAGACCTACCAGGAGGGTTGCCTCTCGGTGCCGGGCATCTTCGCCGATGTCGAGCGCGCCGGTCTGGTCCGCGTGCGTGCGCAGGACCTGGACGGCAACCCGTTCGAGTTCGAAGCCGACGGCCTGCTCGCCGTGTGCATCCAGCACGAGATGGATCACCTGATGGGCAAGCTGTTCGTGGATTACCTCTCGCCGCTCAAGCGCGAGATGGTGAAGCGCAAGCTGGAGAAGGCGAGGCGACAGGCCGAGCCGCAAGCTGCTTCGGCCTGAGCCGATGAGTGATAGACGATTGCGGCTGGTGTTCGCCGGCACGCCGGCGTTCGCGTTGCCCGGGCTGCGCGCGTGCCTGGAATCCGGCGCGGAAGTCGCCGCCGTCTACACGCAGCCCGATCGCCCCGCCGGGCGCGGTCGCGCGCTCGCGATGGGTCCGGTGAAAGAGGCCGCGCTGGAAGCTGGCGTCCCGGTCGAGCAACCCGAGACGCTGAAAGCGGAGGCCGCGCAGCAGCGACTGCGCGAGTACGCGCCCGACCTGATGATCGTGATCGCGTATGGACTGATCCTGCCCAGGGCGGTGCTCGCGATTCCGGAACTCGGCTGCTGGAACGTGCATGCATCGCTGCTGCCGCGCTGGCGTGGTGCCGCGCCGATCCAGCGCGCGATCCTTGCCGGCGATGCGGAAACCGGCGTGTGCCTGATGCAGATGCAGGCCGGGCTCGACACCGGGCCCGTGCTGCTGTCAGCGTGCACGCCGATTCAGCGGGACGACACCGGCGGTTCGCTGCACGATCGCCTGGCGTCACTCGGCGCGCAGGTGCTCGCGGAAGGCTTGGGGCGCGTCATGCATGGCGAAACGCTCGCCGCGACGCCTCAATCGAGCGAGGGCGTGACCTACGCGCACAAGCTGGACAAGGCCGAAGCGAAACTGGATTTCGCGCGAAGCGCGATCGAACTGGAGCGCAAGGTGCGCGCGTTCGATCCCTGGCCGGTCGCGGAAGCGGAAATCGCGGGCGAACGGGTGCGGGTATGGGCCGCCCAAGTACGGGAATCGGAAATTGGAAATCGCAAAGCGGGGAACCCCGGCGAGATCGTCGCCGCTTCAAAGCATGGCATTGAAGTGGCCTGTGGCGAAGGCGTGCTGCGCATCCTGAAACTGCAGCGCGCCGGTGGCCGTGTGATCAGCGTGGCCGATTATTTGAATGCCAAGCCGCGATTACGATGATGTCCGCCCCTTCCTTCATTCCGGACGCCGCGCAGCGGCGATCCGTAATCTGCTTTTCTGAAGATCGTCACAGAAGCAG
>DASSFA010000333.1:0-3652 GCA_035694895.1 Rhodanobacteraceae bacterium
CAGCCACGTGATCACGCTGATCACGCCGGTGGTGGAAGTGGATGGCCGCGACCGCATGGTGGACCTCTACAAGTGGCATCGCGCGCATCCGGGCGAGCAGTATCCGCATCTTGTCTACTGGGGTCATTACGTCGCGCACGACAACAACCGCGACGCCATGGGCGTGACGCTGGACCTCACGAAGAACGTGCTCGACACCTATGTGGATTGGCATGCGCAGGTGCTGCACGACCTGCACGAGTCGGTGCCGTTCCTGTACGACAACACGGTAGGCGACGGCCCCTACAACGCCTGGATCGATCCGATCCTCACCGGAGAATGGCAACAGATCGGCTGGAACAACGTCGAGCAACTGACCAAGTTCGGCATGCCGGGCGTGTTCACGCACGGCGATTTCGACACCTGGAGTCCCGGGTACCTGATGTTCATCGCGGCGATGCACAACGGTATCAGCCGCCTGTACGAGACGTTCGGCAACGGCGGCGCGGACACGGAAGAGCGCATTCTCGACCCGGGCGAATATGCGCGCACCTGGTACAAGCCCAATCCGCCGCTGCCGAAAGTGCTGTGGTCGCAGCGCGACAACAACAATTACGAGCAGAGCGGCCTGCTGACCGCGCTGCATTACTTCGCCGAGAATGGCCAGAAATTCCTCAACAACTTCTGGCTGAAGTCCAAGCGCTCGATCGAGAAGCCGCAACTGGCCGGCCCGGCGGCCTATGTGCTCACCGCGGACGAGGCGCACAAGGGCGCGCAGGCGCAATTGCTGCGCGTGCTGATGAAGCAGCACGTGGAGATCAGCAGGGCCGATGCGCCGTTCACAGTGCAGGTGGCCGAGCGCGATGCGGATGCGAAATCCGGCCAGCAGTCCGGCAAGCACGCACCGCCGGCCGAACCGCCGCGCGAGCAGGCTCAGACGCGCACGTTCCCCGCAGGCAGCTACATCATCCGCATGGACCAGCCGTACTCGCGCATCGCAGACACCTTGCTGGATCGCCAGTACTGGTCGCCGGACGATCCCCAGAAGCACCCGTACGACGACACCGGCTGGTCGTTCGGCGACCTGTTCGGCGTGGACGTAGAGCGCGTCAACGATGCTTCCGTGCTGAAGGCGCCGATGCAGCCTGTCACCGATTTGTCCTCGCCCGCGTTCGATCTTGCCTCGCTGGGCGTGCACGGCAAGCTGCCGCGCATCGCGCTGATGCACACCTGGCTGTCCACGCAGACCGAGGGCTGGTGGCGGATGGCGCTGGACAAGCTGCACGTGCCCTACAGCTACATCAGCACGCAGGATGTCGCGCGCGAGTCCAACTTGCGCGGCAAGTACGACGTGATCCTGTTCGGACCGGTGGGCTATTCCTCGACGCGGCTGATCATCGATGGCCTGCCGATGTACGGCAATCCGATGCCGTGGAAGAAGACGGCGCTCACGCCCAACCTCGGCGTCATCGATTCCACCGACGACATCCGTCCCGGCCTGGGCGAAACCGGGCTAGCCAACCTGAAGCGCTTCGTCGCGCAGGGCGGCTTGCTGGTGACGTCGGAAGATACCGCGAAATTCGCGATCGAAACCGGCCTGGCGCCGGGCGTGTCGGTGGCGCCGGAAAAGAACGCGCGCGTGGTCGGCAGCATCCTGCGCGCGGATCTGGTGGACAAGGTATCGCCGATCGCGCAGGGTTATGGCGACAGCTTCGCGCTGTACAGCTCCGGCGGCCTCGCCTTCGACGTCAGCAACCAGACCATCGGCAACCGCGGGATCCCGACTGCGCAGGATTACCAGAGACCGACGGGCCGCGGCGGCCCGGACGAGCCGGACATCCCGGAAGGGCGTCCATACCAGGCGCCGCCCGAACTGCCGGACGTGAAACCCTGGCAGGCGCCGCCGTTGAATGCGGAACAGAAGCGCAACAATATTTTCCTGATTCCGCCGGATCAGCGCCCGGACGTGATCGTGCGCTGGGCTGACGCGAACCAGTTGCTGATTTCAGGGCTGCTGGAAAATGGCGGGGCGATCGCGCAACGCGCGGCGGTCGTCAACGCGCATTACGGCAAGGGCAACGTGCTGCTGTTCGCCAACAACCCGATGTGGCGCGGCGAGACGATCGGCAGCTACCCGCTGTTGTTGAATGCGATCGTCAATTACGATCACCTGCGCTGAGATCGCGCAAGGAGCACGCATGAAACTCGATCGCTGGCTCCCCTATGCTTCGCTGCAGACGCGGCACCTCCGCCTGACACTGGCGACGGCGCGCGTGATCGCCTGGATCGGTGTGCTGCTGATCGCCGGCGGTATCGCCTGGGGCATCACGGCGTTGTGGCTGCGCGCGGACAGTAACGCCGCGGCACAGTACGCCATGATGGCCGCGACTTCGGTCATCGGCCTGATCGGTTACGGCCTGCTGGCGCTGGCCTTGAGCGGCGTGCTTGCCGCCCTGGTCGGCATCGAGGAAAGCCAGCGACGGCGCGTCGAGCGCGAATGAGCCGGACAGCAAAAAGGGCCTCGCGGCCCTTTTTGTTTGCACCGTACAGCGGTGTTCAGTCGTTCCAGGCATCGTACTGTGCCTTGGTGATGCTGTTCGCATGATGGGCGACGTGGATCCAGTCGTTCACCAGCGGCAGATAAGCCTGGGCTTCGGCCTGGCTGATGCGCCCGTCGTGGTTGGTATCGAGCTGCGAGAACGGCGGCTTGGGGCCGTAGTCGGTCGGCGCGGGCATGCCGTAGTTCACCGTGACGGTCGCGCCCTGGGCATTCTGGAATTGCACCGAGCGTTCGTCGGTCATGCCGCCGGTCGTCGCGGACGTGGCCTGAGCGGCGCTGGTCTGGCTGCCCGCCGAAGGCGGAGGGGGAGGCGGTGCGGGTAGCGATTGCTGTTCGGCCGGCGCAGTAGGGGCGACCGGTGCGGCCGGCGGCGGGGGCGGCGGAGGCGGCATTGCACTTTGCGCGGCGGGGGACGGAGGCGGTGGGGGCGGCGGCGGTGCGTACTGCGCCATCGCCGCCGTCGCGAGCAGCGAGGCAACGGCGAGCGCGAGCAAACGGGAAGGGGTGTTCATGGGGCTCTCCTTGATCATCCTGGACGGGGAGACGGCACGACCGGCGGCGCGGCCGCCTGGATCGCCAGCAATCCAACTTACGTCCGGGGCGATTAATCCCAGCGGAACGATGGGCTCGCCCGGCCTGCCTGCCGCAAATACCCGTATGCACTGGCGTTTCCCGATCCGCTTGCAGTACGATCCGGTCGCTGAGTTAGCCGGACCGCGGGGGATGGCGGTCCGATGGGGCCGGTTGCTGACCGTTGAACGATCGCATCGCTGTCTTCACACTCGCTAGTCAGTGCAAGAAGGAGCGCGGCAACGCGCTGTGTCAAATTCAATCCATCGAGTAGCAAGGAGTCAGTTATGTCGGATCGTCAGACCGGCACCGTGAAATGGTTCAACGATGCCAAAGGCTTCGGTTTCATCAGCCGCGAGAATGGCGAGGACGTGTTCGTCCACTTCCGCGCCATCCAGGGCACCGGCTTCAAGTCGTTGCAGGAAGGCCAGAAGGTGACGTTTACCGTGGTCAAGGGCCCCAAGGGCCTGCAGGCCGATCAGGTGCAGCCCGCCTGAGGCGGTGAATTACGGGTAATCCAAAACCCCGGCCGAAAGGCCGGGG
>DASSFA010000334.1:0-14912 GCA_035694895.1 Rhodanobacteraceae bacterium
CCCGCCGCGTCGTCCAGGGTGTCGCCCAGGATCCGGTAGCGGCCGATGGCCTCCACGCCCACCAGCATCGAGTGCCCGCCGGAGACCAGCAGGGCCACGAACGGTGGGGCCAGCGGTTCGACCTCGGGGGGCAGCTCTTCCAGCAGCGGCGCCAAGAGATGCCCTTCCATGTGGTGGACACCGATCGCCGGCACCTCGAGGGCCCAGGCCAGTGCCCGCGCCAGCGAAGCACCGACCAGCAGGGCGCCGATCAGGCCGGGGCCGGAGGTGTAGGCCACCCCGCCCAGGTCGTTCACGGAAAGCCCGGCCTCGTCCAGGGTCTGGTGCAGCAACGGCAGCAGCTTGCGGACATGATCCCGGCTGGCCAGCTCAGGCACCACGCCGCCGTATTCGGCGTGCAGGTCCACCTGCGAATAGAGCGCGTGCGCCAGCAGCCCGCGGCCGGGCTGGTAGACCGCCACCCCGGTTTCGTCGCAGGAGGATTCGATGCCCAGCACGGGCTTTGAAAACTGGTTCGTGGACACGCTATACTTCGCGGCTCGCCCGGAACAGGCCGGGCAGTTTAGCAAGTGGAGCCGATATGCCCAGCGTCAAGGTTCGCGAGAACGAACCCTTCGAAATCGCCCTGCGCCGCTTCAAGCGCACCTGCGAGAAGGCCGGCGTGCTCGCCGAAACCCGCAAGCGCGAGTTCTACGAAAAGCCGACCCAGGAACGCAAGCGCAAGCGCGCTGCGGCGGTGAAGCGTCATCTGCGCCGGTTGTCGCGCGAAGTGACGCGTCGCGAACGTTTGTATTGAACGGCGGCCGAAAGCTGCTGCGCTCGGCAGCTTGCACGCCGGCGGTGCTCGGAATCCTCATGTACTGACGTGTACACTCCGGTTCCTGCGCGCCGCCGACGCACAATCTGCCTTCGCTCGCGACGCTTTCGAACCGCTCTTGCTTCGATGAGGCCGGCACAAGATGCCGGCTTTTTTGTTTGTTTCAGCGCGCATCCATGCGCGCGAGAATCAAGAAGCGGCCATCCCGGCCGCACTTTTCAAAAGAGCATGGGCACCCTCAAGGAAAAACTCGGCGACGACATGAAGGCCGCGATGAAGTCCGGCGACAAGCCGCGCCTGGGCACGATCCGGCTGGTGCAGGCCGCGATCAAGCAGCGCGAGGTGGACGAGCGCATCCAGCTGGACGACGCGCAAGTGCTGCACGTGCTGGAGAAGATGCTGAAGCAGCGCCGCGATTCGGTGTCGCAATACGAAAGCGCCGGCCGCGAGGACCTCGCCGCGCAGGAACGCTACGAGATCGGCGTGATCGAGTCCTACCTGCCGGCGCAACTGTCGGACGCGGAAATCGATGCCCTGATCGCCTCGGCCGTCGCCGACTCCGGCGCAACCTCCGCGCGCGACATGGGCAAGGTGATGGCGCTGCTGAAGGAGCGCGCCGCCGGCCGCGCCGATTTCGGCGCGCTGTCGCAGCGGGTGAAGGCGAAGCTCGCGGGCTGACGCACGCGCTCCGGCAAAGCGAAAGCCAAGCGTTTCGCGCCTAGAATCGCGAATGCCCGCCCACCTCCGCATCCTCGACACCGACGGCAGCGTGGACCTGGGCGCGCTGCGCGAAGCGGCGCCGTGGGATTCCGTGTCGGTCCTGGACCTGCGCGACCTCGGCCCCGCGCTGCGGTTGTGGAGCCGCGGCAAGACGATCCAGGCCGCGCACGAACGCATCGTGCGGGCGGGCGATCCCCGGCCCTCGATCACGTTCATGGGCTCGGGGGATTACCACCATCTTGCCGCGCTGCTGATCGGTCGCATCGCAGAGCCGGTCAGCATCCTGCATCTGGACAACCATCCGGACTGGGTGCGCCTCGCGCCCCGCTGGCATTGCGGATCCTGGGTCAACCGCGTCCTGGAACTGCCGAACGTTCAGCGGGTGGTGACGGTCGGACCTTGCAGCGACGACCTGGTCAATCCGGGCCGCAAGGGCGGCAACCTGGCCGCGCTGGATTCCGGCCGCCTCGCGCTGTTCCCCTGGCAGCACGCGCCATCGCGCACGCGCCGCATCGCGGATGGCCCCGGCCATGAATGGCGCGAAGGCGCCCTGCACTGGCGAAACCTCGCCGAAAGGCAGTTGCCCGATGCTTGCGATGCGGTTGTGGCCGCCCTGCCCACTGAAGCGGTGTGGATCACGCTGGACAAGGACGTGCTCCCCGAGCGCGAGGCATTGACCAACTGGGATCAGGGCAGGATGCCGCTGGAGGCGGTGCTGGCGGTGATCGAAGCGGTCGGCGCACGCAAGCGCGTGCTCGGCGCGGATGTCTGTGGCGAATACTCGCCACCCGCGCACCGCAACCTTTTCAAGCGGATCGAGTCACGCATGGATCAACCCCGGCGCGCGCGGGTGCAGCAGTCCGAACTGGCGCGCAATTCGCAAGTGGACCGCGTACTCGCCGCAACCCTCTTCGCAGCCTGCAACACCAGTGTTTTGCCATAATCGCCACGATGTCCCTCACCCTTCTCCTGCTGCTCGGCTCCGTGACATGCGACGTGATCGGGCAGGTGTGCTTCAAGCTCGGCGTGGGCCACCACGACACACCCCGGGCGCGCGGCATCATCGGGTTGCTGCGCGGGGTGATCGGTTCGCGGTGGGTGGCGCTGGGCGTCCTTGTCTATGCGGTGGAGTTCGTGTTGTGGTTCGCCGCGCTGTCGCGCGCGCCGCTGAGCTTCGCCTTTCCCGTCGCCGCGCTCTCCTACGTGGGCGTGGTGCTGGCCAGCCGCTGGATCCTGCGCGAGCGGGTGTCGCTGCGGCGCTGGCTGGGCACCGCCGCGATCGTGATCGGCGTCGCGCTGGTGTGCGGGCAACAATTGGGATGATGCGCTGATGACCCAGTCCATGATCAAGCAGGCGGATTTCCTGCTGCCCGGCGGCAGCAGCGGCGTGCTGCTTATCCACGGCCTGACCGGCACGCCTGCCGAGATGCGTTTCGTGGGCAAGGGCCTGCATCGCGCCGGTTACACCGTGTACGGCATGCAGCTCGCCGGCCATTGCGGCAGCGAGGCCGACCTGCTGAGGACCGGCTGGCGCGACTGGCGCGACAGCGTGCATGCGGCGGCGGACAAGCTGTTGCGGGATGTGGATCACCTGTTCGTGGCCGGCCTTTCGATGGGCGCGGTGCTGGCGCTGCAATTGGCGATAGACCGCCCGCAACACGTCGCGGGCCTGGGCCTGTACGGCAGCACCTTCTTCTACGACGGCTGGACCATTCCGAAGATGGCGCGGTTGTCGTTCATGTTGCCACTGGCGTGCGGCATGGGCCTGTTCAAGAACCGCCGATTCATGGAGAGCTTCCCCTACGGCATCAAGGACGAACGTGTGCGTGCGCGGATCGCCGGCGCGATGTTCGAGGGCCAGAGCGACATGGCCGGCCTGCCCGGCAATCCTTGGCCGTCGCTCGCCGAGTTCCACAAGCTGGTCTGGAACGTGCGCCCGCGGCTGCACAAGGTGCGCGCGCCGTGCCTCATCATGCACTCGGCCGACGATGACATCGCCAGCGTGCGCAATGCGCAACTGATCGAGCGCCGCGTGTCCGCGCCGAGCGAAACCGTGCTGCTCACCGACAGCTATCACATGATCACGGTGGATGGCGAACGCGACAAGGTGATCGCGCATTCGGCCGAATTCTTCGAGCGTGCGCTGCGCGAGCGCACCGACCAACCGCTCGCGTCGGCGGTGGCCGCGCCGATCGCATGATCGAAACGCTCGCGCTCGACTCCATCGAGGCGGTGGAACCCTCGCAATGGAACCGCCTCTTTCCGGGTGAGCTGGAAGACTGGTTCTACCTGCGCGCGATCGAGCGCGCTCGACTGCCGGGCTTTCGTTTCGCCTATTTCGTGGTGCGCGAGAGCGGGCGCCTCCTCGCCGCGGTTCCGGCGTTCCTCACCGATTACCGGCTGGACACCACCGTTTCCGGCGCGCTGAAACGCATCACCGAAGCCACCGCGAAACTGCTTCCGCGGCTGCTGCGCATCCCGATGCTGGCGCTGGGTTCGCCCGTGACCGAACGTTGCAGCGTGGGCTTCGACACATCGGGTGGTGAAGGTGATCGCGCGCAATGGCTGGACGCGATCCTCACCGAAATGGAAGCCCTGGCCGGGCGCGAACACGCGCAGATGCTGGCGATCAAGGACGCGGCCGATTCGGAAACGCTCTGGACTCGCGTGCTGCCGCGCCACGGCCTGCGTGCCATGCCGGGCCTGCCGGGTGCCACGCTCGAGTTGCCTTACACCGATCTCGATGGCTATCTCGCCTCGCTGGGCCCGGCCACGCGCAAGGATCTGCGGCGCAAGTGGCGCGCGGCTTCCGGGCTGGAGATCGAATGGCGCACCGACCTGGAAGGCATCCGCGACGAAGTGCTGCGGCTGTATCGCGCGACCCTGGCGGATGCCGAGTTCCAGTTCGAGGAATTGAACGCCGCCTACTTCGAGAACGTCCTGCGCGAAATGCGCGGACGCGCATTCTGCGTAACCTACCGGGAAGGCGGAGCGCTGCTCGCGTTCAACCTGGTGCTGCAGGATTCCACGCGGCTGCTGGACAAGTTCTTCGGTGCCGACCCGCAGGCGCGCTCGCGTTACAACCTCTACCACGTGAGCTGGCTGGAGAACGTCCGTCACTGCATCGCGCAGCGCATTCCCGCGTACGAGAGCGGCCAGGGCCTGCACCAGGAGAAGGCGCGGCTCGGCAGCCGGCTGCTCGCCAACAACCTGTGGTACCGCCACCGCAACCGTTTCGTGGACGGGGTGTTCGCGCGCGTGGACCGGCTGGCACGCATGGACCGCGGCGAGCAGGTGCGCTACGCATGAACGCCGTACGCAAATTCTGGCCGGTGCTGGTCGCCTGGGTGATCCTGCTGGCGCTGGAGACCTTGTGTCAGGTCTCGCTGAAGTTCGCCGGCAGCTCGATCGGCGCGTTCAACCTGAATCGCGCCTCGGTGCTCGCCGCGATCTCGACGCCTTGGCTGTGGGTGGCGATAGGTTGCTATCTTGGCGCGTTCCTGGCCTGGATGACCATCCTCAGCAAGTCATCGCTGTCCTCGGCTTATCCGACCAGCGCGATCGTGTTCGTCAGCGTGATGATCGCCTCGTGGCTGGTGTTCGGCGAGCCGGTGGGCTGGGACAAGGCACTGGGGTCAGGAATCATCGTTGCGGGTATCCTGTTGCTGGGCGGCGAACGCACGGAACACGGGACCGCCCGGAAGCACACCATGGAAGCCCCACTCGAGGACGGCCAGCGCGCCGACGGGAGAATGAAATGAGCGACGACGTGCAACAGACCGTATTCGGCATCATCGCCAAGGAAGCCAACATCGACGTGGCGAAGATCACGCCGCAGTCCACCCTGAAGGATCTGGAGATCCCATCGCTGGATGCGATCCAGATCATTTTCGAGATCGAGGATCACTACAAGATCCAGATGCCGGACCGCGACCCCAACTTCGATACCGAATCGGTGAGCGGACTGGTGGAAACGGTGCGCAAGCTGCTCGCCGAACAGGCCGCGAATCCGCCGGCGCCGCCCGCCGCGTAAGCAGAAGGTGCGATGAACCGCCGCGTCGTCATCACGGGCATGGGCGCGATCTGCGCGCTCGGCAACAATGCACGCGAAGTCTGGGCCGGCATGCGCGAAGGCCGCAGCGCGATCGCGCCGCTGCACGGCTTCGAGGACCAGACCGACTTGCGCGTGCGCGTGGCCGCGCAGGTGCAAGGCTACGATCCGGCGCAACACTTCGATCCGAAGAAACTGATCCTGCTGGATCGTGTTTCGCAGTTCCCGCTGATCGCCGCGCGCGAGGCGATCAATCAGGCCGGACTGGAATTCCGCAGCAGCGGCCTGGGCACGCGCACGGCCTGCGTCGTCGGTACCGGCACCGGCGGCGAGGAGACCAACGACGAGGGTTCGCGCAGGCTCTACAAGGAAGGCAATCCGCGCCTGCATCCGCTCTCGATCGTGCGGCGCATGATGAGCGCGCCAGCCTCGCAGGTTTCGATCGAATTCGGCATCACCGGCCCGACCTTCGTGACTTCCAGCGCCTGTGCCTCGGCCAACCACGCGCTGGCGCAGGCTTTCGCCCTGGTGCGCTCGGGCGTGTGCGATGTCGCGCTGGCCGGCGGCACCGAAGCCTGCATCGTGCTCGGCGTCTTGCGCGCGTGGGAGGCGATGCGCGTGCTGGCCGACGACACCTGCCGACCGTTCTGCAAGCAGCGGCGCGGCCTGGTACTGGCCGAAGGTGCCGGCATGTTCGTGCTGGAGGACTTCGACCACGCGCGCGCACGCGGCGCGGAAATCCTTGCGGAGTTCGCAGGCGTCGGCATGAGCGCGGATGCCGGCGACATCGTGCTGCCGTCGGACACGGGCGCGGCGAGCGCCATCCAGTCCGCGTTGAACGATGCGCGGTTGAATGCCGACGACGTGGACTACATCAACGCGCACGGCACCGGCACGCCGGCCAACGATCCGACCGAAACGCGCGCGATCAAGAAGGTTTTCGGGGAACACGCGCGCAAGCTCGCCGTGTCCTCAACGAAATCCGTGCACGGCCATGCGCTCGGCGCTGCCGGCGCGATCGAGCTGGTCGCGGCGATCGGCGCCTTGCGCGACAACGTGATCCCGCCCACCGCCAACTTTGTCGATCCCGATCCGGAATGCGACCTGGACTACGTGCCGAACACGCCACGCGAGCGTGAAGTCCGCGCGGTGCTGTCGAATGCATTCGCGTTCGGCGGATTGAATGCGGTGGTGGCGCTCAAGCGCGCAAGCTGAGCTGCGAGCCAACCCGATGTTGGCCAGACCGTCGTGCCCGGCGCCGATGGTTTGGCTGCTTTTGCCGAAACAGCCCGCGCCATGGGACGGCGCGGAAAAACAAATGGATGTCGAACGAAAGGCCTGGTTCCGGGCTGGCACCGGGATCACAATGCATCATGATTGCTCCGCCAGCTCAACCGCGGGTGCCAAGGCAACGCGGTTGCGACCGGCGGCCTTGGCGCGGTAAAGCGCGGCGTCGGCCGCATTGATGAGGGTGGAGGCATCCGAGCCCGCGCGAGCCATGCAACTCGCCACACCCACCGAGATGGTGACGCCGAGCGCGGCCTGCGCAACCTGGACGCGCATGGAATCCGCGATTGCGTAGGCGGTATCACCGTCGGCGCCGGGCAGGATGACCAGGAATTCCTCGCCGCCATAGCGGGCGATGAAGTCCTCGGTGCGGCGCAGGCACTGCGACAGGACGGCGGCCATCCGCTTCAACAGTTGATCGCCCGCGAGATGGCCGTGCTGGTCGTTGTAGTTCTTGAAGTGATCGGCATCGATGGCGAGGATGGACATGGGCCGCAGGCGTTCGATCGCCTGCGGCCAGGCGACCTCGAGATAGCTGTCCAGGCGTCGACGATTGGGAAGACCGGTCAGGCTGTCCAGATGCGCCATGGTCTCCAACTGGCGATTGGCCCTTTCCAGCTCCAGAGTGCGCTCGGCCACCATGCTTTCCAGGCGCAGCTTGTCGAGCTGCAGCCAGCGCGTGCGCCGCCGGGTGTACCACACGACCAGCGCCACCAGGCACAGCGTGGCCAGGACTCCCCAGATGACCGTGACCCAGGTGCGGGCGTACCAGGGCGGGATCACGCGGAAATGGAACGGCGGCGCCCGGGTGACATGCCCTTGGGCATCGCGGCCGAAGAGTTCGAAGCTGTAGCTGACCGGCCGCAGATGCGAATAGGTGTACTCCTTGCTGTCCGTCCATTCGCCGGGCCCGTTCTCCATCCCTATCAGCGCCGCCTTGAAACGGACGCCATCGCGGGCGCCGTAATCGGGCAGCGCGAAGGCGAAAGTCAGGGTTTGTCCGCCTTCCGGCAGTTCCAGCGGTTCGCCCAGGGGCAGATAACGGCGCCGCCCGTCAGTCTGGGTCAGCAATATGCTGCGGAGCATCACCTGCGGCGCCACGGATTTCGGCAAGGTCACCGGGTGGTAACAAAGCATGCCTCCGGTGGCGACAAACACGACGCTGCCGTCGGCATCGGTATACAGGTTCTGGATCGCACCCCGCAGCAAGCGGCCGATGGGCTCGGCCTGCCACGGCCCCCTGCGCCCATCCCGGCGATAGATGTGGTTGTAGCTGTAGGCCCACAAGGTATCGCCGGTGTTTTGCAGCGACACCCACTCGCCCTGCTCGCGCAGGCGATCCAGACCGCCGAGGTCATCACGTTCGAAGCGGCCGTTGCGCCAGCGGAATTCGCCGGCCGCGGTGGATGCGACGATGCTGCCGTCGGCCAGCTGCGTCACGCTCACCCCTTGCACGCGATCGCCGTAGTCCAGCCCTTGCGCCCGCCCCATCGGCTGATCAAGGACGACGCGCGTGCCATCGGGACTCAGCTGCAGAAGATGCAGGCCGCCGCGTTCGCTGCCGGCCCACAAGCGGCCCGGCGCGATCTCGACCAGGCTGCTGATGTTCGGCGAGCCCATCTTTTCCTCGTCGAGTTCGAGCCGCCAGCGCGAAGCGCCCCGCCGCAGGCTGGCGAGGCCCTGCTCGGTGCCGACATACACCAGTTCGGGATCGAAGCGGGAGCGCACCAGCAGGCGCGGATACAGATGGGCATGGGTGATCGGCCGCGCGACGCCGTCGTGGATCAGCTTGACGCTGTAGGACTCGGCCAGCAGGGCGTCGTGCGCATCCACCGGCAGCAGGTCCCAAGCCTCGTTGACGGTCCAATCCGTGGGGACGAAATGCAGGCCCTCGGTGGCATCGGGCGAGGTGGCACTCTCGAATACGCCGGCGCTGGTCAGTACCTGCCAGCGGCCGCGCCAGTGACGCAACTGGTACGGCCCGCTCAAGCCGGTTTCCGGGCCGATGGTGGTCCAGGAGGAAGGCCAGGCGACGTGGTAAATCCCGGAATCGGCGCTGACCAGCAGGCCGCCGTCGTTGGCCTGGATCACGCCGGACAGGTAGCCGCTGTCCAGATGCAGGCGATGCATGGACCGGCCATCCGGGACGACCAGATAGAGATAGCCATCCGAAGCGGTCAGCACCAGCGTGCCGTCGGCCAGCACACGCGCGGTGGAGAAATGCGACGAGGACGGGACCCCCGCGGGCATGGGGTAATCCGACAGCACGCCGTTGCGGTAAACACGCCAGGCGCCATCGGGGCCGAGCATCAGCAGGCCATCGTCGGGCAGGTTGGCGAGGGAATAGATCTGTCCCGCCACGGCCGCACCCGGCAGCGCCTGCCAATGACCGGCGTGCAGGCGCTTCAGGCCCTCCCCTCGAAATTGCACGACGATTTCGCCACGATACACGCCCATCGCTCCGAAGCGATCGGGATTGCGCCATGCGCGCGTCGCGCCGGTGGCCGGATCGTAGGCGAGCAGATGATGGAGGGCGCGGAAGAATACGCCCTGCGAGGTAATGCAGATGCGCCAGACACCCTCGAACGGTTCGCCCTTCAGGAACCCCTTGAACCTGGCCGTGAGGTCGTGGAAGACCGGCTGACCGCGCGCGTCGAGCTGGATGTAGCCCACGACGTTGTAGCCGCCAACGTAGACACGATCGTGGCCGTCGTAGGCCAGCGAACGCGCCAGCTCGTGATTGGGCATCCGCACCAGTTGCCAGCGCGCGCCGTCGAAGATCAGCACGCCGCCTTCGTTGGCCAGGTACACGATCGAGGCGCCGTCCTCGGCGATATCGAAGTTCTGTGGAAAGACCTCGATATCGGGCGCGAACCGGGTGTACGGGGGCGCGCCGGTCAGCGCGCTCGCGTGGGCGCAAACGCTCGCCAGCAGCACGCACGCGACCAGCCACAGCGCGCCCGGATGGATGTTCCTGCTACCCAACTCAACCCCTGAATACACGGGCCTGGCGGCAGCTTGATGCAAGGCGCGCGCCAGCTCGAGGCCCGCCGGGCCTCCCGACATCCCCGGCGTTCGGCGCCGGCCAAGCGAGCTGGCTCACCTACTCGTCGTCCGATCCCTCGTTCACACCTTCGAACAGGAACGTAGAGAGATAGCGTTCGCCGGTGTCGGGCAGCATGGCCAGCAGCACCGAGCCTTGCGGTGCCTTTTTCGCGACTTCGAGCGCGGCGGCAACGGTTGCGCCGGACGAAATGCCGCAGAAGATGCCTTCTTCCTGCGCAAGCCGCCGCGCGGTGTCGCGCGCGAGAACCTCGTCCACCGTCACGATCTGGTCGGCGACGGTGCGGCTGAGCACCTTCGGCAGGAAATCCGGCGTCCAGCCCTGGATCTTGTGCGGATGCCATTCGCCGCCGGCGAGCAGCGACGCGTTCGTCGGCTCGGTCGCGATCACCTTGATGCCCGGCCGCGCGAGTTTCAGCACCTCGCCCGCGCCGGTGAGCGTGCCGCCTGTGCCCCAGCCGCTGACGAAGTAATCCAGCCGCCTGCCCGCGAAATCGCGCAGGATTTCCGGCCCCGTGGTGTTGCGGTGGTACGCGGGATTGGCTTCGTTCTCGAACTGCCGCGCCAGGAACCAGCCGTGTTTTTGCGCGAGCTCCTCGGCCTTCCGGACCATGCCGGTGCCGCGCTCGGCTGCGGGCGTCAGGATGACTTTCGCGCCGTAGGCGCGCATCAGCTTGCGCCGCTCGATCGAGAACGAATCCGACATGACCGCCACGAACGGGTAACCGCGCGCGGCGCACACCATCGCCAGTGCCACGCCGGTGTTGCCGGACGTCGCCTCGACCACGGTCTGGCCGGGCTTCAGCGTGCCGCGCTGCTCGGCGTCCAGGATGATCGCGATCGCCAGGCGATCCTTGACCGAACCGCCGGGATTGAACGATTCGACCTTGGCGTAGAGCGTGACGTGCGCGGGCGCGAGGCGGTGCAGCTTCACGACCGGCGTGCCGCCGATCGTGTCGGTGATGCTTTCATGCAGGGACATGGCCGATTCCTTTTCGGTATGCGCGATCCGGCGGCGCGCTTCTCGCACGCGCCACGCCGCCCGATTAGCGTACTCCTGCCGGCATCCGGCATGGCAATCCGCATCGCGGCGGTACACGCTATCGCGGAACCGCGGCTTGGCCGTACTCATGCCGAAAGATCATCAGGACCAAATGGACGTCCAAATGACCCTCTGATAATCTGCCCGGACTCACCCGAGCGAAGCCTTTCGATGTCGTTGCAGTATCGTCCGATGCGTTGGCGCAAGCCCATGATGAAACGCGTGAAATCCGCGTGTCATGCCGTTTGCCGCCCCCGCACCCCGGACGACCAAGATGACCCTCACCCAGCTTCGCTATCTCGTTGCCATCGCTGATTCAGGCCTCAACATCACCCAGGCCGCCGGCCGCGTGTACGCCACGCAACCGGGTCTTTCCAAGCAGATCAAGCGGCTCGAGGACGAGCTGGGATTCCTGATATTCCAACGGCGCGGCCGCAGCTTGGAAGCGCTGACCACCGCCGGCGCGCAGGTGCTCGGACACGCACGGCGGGTGTTGGCCGAAGCCGGCCACATCCGAGCGTTGAGGACCACTCATCGACACGGCGCAACGACACCCCAGGCCGACCACGCTCCGGCAGTCTGCCGACAATAACGCGATCGGGCCGGGTACCCTTCGGCAGCAGAGTCAACGCGACGATTACTCCCGGCGCGTGCAGCGCGGGCCACGCGGTCGGCAGTGTTCAGAGCGTCAGAGCGTGCGCGCGAGATCCGCAGCCACCTGCCTGGCCGCCTCGAGCGTTTGCGCGATATCGGCATGCGTGTGCGCGGTCGAGACGAACAGGTTTTCGTAGGCGCCGGGATGGAACAGCACGCCCCGCGAGAGCATGCCTTCCCACCACTTGCGGAACAGGTCCTGGTCGGCATGGCGTTCGGCGTCGCGGTAATTGTGGATTTCCTCGCGCGCGAACCACACCTGCATCAGCGGCCCCATGCCCACGACGTACGCCGGCAGGCCTGCATCGCGCAGGATCCCGGCCAGCCCGAAGCGCAGCTCGTCGGAAACCGCATCGAGTCTTGCGAACAGGCCCGGCGTCGCCAGTTCATCCAGCGCCGCATTGGCCGCCGCGATGGCGATGCCGTTGGCGGCGTAGGTGCCCGCCATCGAAACGGTGCCGTTGGCGACCAGCGCCATGATGTCGGCGCGCCCGCCGCATGCCGCGACCGGGAAGCCGCCGCCCAGACCCTTGGCGAATACCGAAAGATCCGGCGTCACGCCGAGCCGCGCCTGCGCACCACCGAGGCCGAGCCGGAACCCGGTGATGACTTCGTCGAACAGCAGCACGATGCCGTGGCGCGTGGTCAATTCGCGCATGGCTTCGAGATAACCGGGTTTCGGCAGGATGCAGCCGGTATTGCACATCACGGGCTCGGTGATCACCGCCGCGATCGAATCGCCTTCGCGCCTGATCGTGTCGGCCAGCACGTCCGCATCGTTCCACGGCAGGATGATGAGGTTCGCTTCCACGCCGCGCGGCAAACCCGGGCCCTGCGGCACCGGCATCGGGTGATTATCGGGCCCGGCCTTGGCGATGTCGGGGTGCTTGCTCCAGTACACCTGATCCGAAAAGCCGTGGTACATGCCCTCGAAGCGGACGATCTTCGGGCGGCCGGTGAATGCACGCGCCAGGCGCGTGGCATACAGCACCGCCTCGGTGCCGGTATTGCACAAGCGCACCTGATCCACGCTGGGCACCGCCGTGATGATCTTTTCGGCAAGGCGCGCTTCGTCCGCGGTCGGCAGCGCGAACACGGTACCGCGCTGCTGGATGAAATCCACCACCGCCTGCGTCACGCGCGGCGGCCGGTGGCCGAGCAGCATGGGCCCCAGGCCCAGCAGGTAATCGATGTATTCGTTGCCATCCACGTCGCGCAGGCGCGAACCTTGCCCGCTCTGCACGAACAGCGGGTACGGCGTCCAGCCCGACCAGGTCGCGCGCGCGGTGCTGTTGACGCCGCCCGGAATGGTCCGGCATGCGGTTTCGAACAGCCTGGCGCTGCTTCCAGTATCGAGTCCGGAAACGAGTTGGGCGTCGGCCGTGGCCGGACGGGTCAGGGCATTCATGGTTTGAATCCGGACTGGGATCAGGAGACGGCGGTTTCGGGAACCAGCACACGTTGCGGCGTGTGCAGCTTGCCCGCCAGCAGTGCCGGCAGCAAGCCGACCGCATCGGCGAAGCCGACGATGGAGACGTGCGGTATGTCGGCGTGCCGGCAATGTTCGATCAGGCGATGCTTGGCGAACACGAAATCCGCCTCGCCCGCGGCGCAGAAATCCGAAGCACCGTCGCCGATCAGCAGCACGCGCCGATGCTTGTTGTGCGCGCGCACGGCGCTGACGCATTTGCAGTGACCGCTGGCGATCCGGCAATGCGCATCGGCGAACGGGGTTTCGAGTTTCCAGGAACGCTCGCCGGTCTGCACCAGATGATTGGCCTGTACGGGCAGCCAGTGCAGGCCGTAGCGGCGCAGGATGGACTTGATCGCGTAGTCCAGGCCATCGCTGATCACCGACAGGGTCAGCCCGGCGGCGATCGCGGCCTCGACGAAGGACGGAAACGCGGGATCGATGCGCAGCGTCGAAAGATGCTCGTCGATCTCCTCGCGCGAGGCCTCCAGCAAGGCGACCTGGCCCGCCATGCACGCGGCCGAACCGATCTTGCCTTCGCGCCATTCGCGCTCCAGCGTCAGCCAGTCCGGATGCGCGAAGCGCTCCAGCAACGCGTCGGTAGCGTCCTCGATGGCAATGGTGCCGTCGAAGTCGCAGAGGATGTTCCACTTGCCCATTGCGGATTCCGCCTGAATACTCGCGAAGTCTAGCCCCGGAAGGCTTTCGGGATGCTTACAGTGTGCGCTTCCCGGGCGCGAAAAGCGCCATCCGTGCGGCACTTCTCACCATGGACGGCAAGTCCGGCTGTTCGCTGACCGCTGACTTCAGCGCGGGAATCTCACCAAAACCCTTTGCCCGATCCTCAGTGGCGGCGCCGAGCCCGCCGGTTCGAGCTGCAGCACGCATTCCACCTCGCGCGAGGTCGCGCGCGCGAGCGGATCGTCGGCCAGCGTGGACGGCCCCAGTATCTCGCCCACCCGCAGCACCCTGGCGGCATAGACCGGGCCCTCACCGGTATCGCGCACCACTTGCGCGCGCATTCCCGGCTTGACCTTGTCGGCATCGTCCGCGTCCACTTCCGCGCGCACGATGCGGGGCCGGTCCGGCAGGACCACGAACAGCGCCGTTCCCGACTGCGCCGAAACCGCCTGGCCGATCTGCGCATCGCGCTGCACGACGCGTCCCGCCACCGGCGCGCGCAGCGAGCGCGCGTCCACGTCCAGTCGCGCGGCCGCAACGTGCTGGTTGGCGGCGTCCAGCGCCGCCCTGGCCGCATCGGCTTGCGCCTGCAGCGAAGCGACCTCGTTGCGCGCTTCGTCGGCGGCGTCGCCGCTGGCCGCGCCGGCCTTGGCCGCCTCGGCGATGCGCGGCGCCCGTTGCCTTGCTTCGTTCAATTTCACCTGCAACTGCGCAAGCTGCGCGCGCGCCTGTTCGACCTGCGCCTTGGCGCCATCCAGTTCCACCTGCGCGGCGCGCGCATCCAGTTGCGCCAGCACCTGTCCGGCTTTCACCTCGTCGCCTTGCTGCGCGTCGACGGCACTGATCACCCCGTCACGCTGCGCGACAACGCGCGCCAGCCCGCCTTCCACGTCCACGCGGCCGCGCGCGATCGCCACGTACCGGGACTGCTCGGCAGCAGGTGCCGCCGCTGCGGAAGAGGCCTGCTGCTGGCCACCGGAGCACGCGGCCAGCGCCACGCTCGCGCCGGCGACGAGACCCAGGCAGGCGTTGCGGAATCGGCTCACGATCGCATCTCCAAGGTATTCGAAGGTCCGGACAGGCGCCGATCGCTAAGTATCGCGCCGTCTTCCATTTCCAGCACGCG
>DASSFA010000335.1:0-7672 GCA_035694895.1 Rhodanobacteraceae bacterium
GGACGCGCGTTTCCTGCGTGAGTTGCACGACCGCGCCAAGGTGATCGCGCGCTACCCGGCTTCAGCGAAGCTGCTGCTGCCGGACGGCAAGCCGCCCGAGCAGGGCTGGGTGTTCAAGAATCCCGACCTCGCCGAAACGCTGGAGCGCATCGCGAAGGATGGCGACGCCGGCTTCTATCGCGGCGAGTTCGCCAGGAAGCTGGTGGACGGCGTGCGCGCCGCCGGCGGCAACTGGACGCTGGCCGATCTGGAAAATTACAAGGTGAAGGAGCGCGCGCCGATCGCGTTCGATTACCAGCCGCCCGGCAAGCCGGCGTACCACATCGTCTCCGCCTCGCCACCGTCATCCGGCGGGGTGGTGCTGGAGGAAATGCTGAACATCCTCTCCGGGTTCGATCTCGACAAGATGGATCGCGCGCATCGCGTGCACACGATCGTGGAAGCGATGCGCCGCGGCTATCGCGATCGCACGCAGTACTTGGGCGATCCGGATTTCGTGCAGATGCCCATCGCCAGGCTCACCAGCATGGCTTATGCCGACAAGCTGCGCGAATCCATCCAGCCCGACAAGGCGACGCCGAGCAGCGCGCTGCCGCCGGCGGACATGCCGGCCAAGCCGGAGAGCATGCATACGACGCACTTCTCGATCATCGACAAAGACGGCAACATGGTTTCGGCCACGCAGACGGTGAACACCGAATTCGGTTCGTGCCTGGTGATCCCCGGCACCGGCTTCGTGCTCAACAACGAGATGGACGATTTCGCGCTGGTGCCGGGCAAGCCCAATGCCTACGGCCTGATCGGCTACGAAGCCAACGCGCCCGAGCCAGGGCATCGCCCGCTTTCGTCCATGACGCCGAGTTTCGTGTTCGGCTCCGACCGCGACATGGTGATCGGCACGCCCGGCGGCTCGCGCATCATCACCATGGTGCTGGAAGGCATCCTCGGCTTCGTGGACGGCGAAGATGCCGCGCAGATCACCGCCAAGCCGCGCTTCCACCACCAGTATCTGCCCGACGTGATCTCCGCCGAACCCGGCGCGCTGGATCCGGCCACGATCAGGACGCTGCAGGGGATGGGTTACACCGTGAACGCCGGCGAGCGCCACTGGGGCTTCATGAACGTGGTGATCTGGAACCGCAAGACGGACAAGCTCGGCGCGGCCAGCGATCCGCGGGGCGATTCGGGGTCGGGGAAGGTGCAATGAAACTCTGGTCGATCCAGGGCAACTCGCAGAAGCTGGATGGCGGCGCGATGTTCGGGAACGCTCCGAAGGCCATGTGGTCGAAGTGGATCGCGCCGGACGAGCAGAACCGCATCCCGCTGGCGTGTCGCTGCCTGCTCGCGACCGACCTCGACGGGAAGAACGTGTTGTTCGAATCCGGCATCGGCGCGTTCTTCGAGCCGAAGCTGCGCGAGCGCTACGGCGTGGTCGAGGATCGCCACGTGCTGCTGGATTCGCTGCGCGAAGCGGGCCTGGACCACGAAGACATCGACGTGGTGGTGCTCTCGCACCTGCACTTCGACCATGCCGGCGGCCTTCTGGCGGAATGGCGCGAGGGCGCCGCGCCGCGCCTGCTGTTCCCCAAGGCGACCTTCCTGGTCAGCACCACGCACTGGCTGCGGGCGCGCGACCCGCATCCGCGTGACCGGGCTTCGTTCATTCCGGAACTGCCGGAATTGCTGGAACAGAGCGGCCGGCTGGAACTGGTGGATGGCGAGTACTCGCGCGCGCTCGGGCCGCACGTGCGCTTCCACTTCTCGCAGGGCCACACGCCGGGCCTGATGCTGAGCGAAATCATCGGGCCGAACGACCGTGGCGGCATGGTCTATTGCGCCGACCTGATCCCCGGCCGTTCGTGGGTGCACCTGCCGGTGACGATGGGCTACGACCGCGCGGCGGAACTGCTGATCGACGAAAAACACGATTTCCTCGACGACAAGATCGAGCGTTCCGTGCGCCTGTTCTTCACCCACGACCACGAGGTCGCCAGCGCCACCCCGGTGCGCGATGAACGCGGTCGTTACGGCGTGCGCGAAGAGCAGCGGGAATTGAGAGCGGAAGAATTGGGAGCGGATTGAAAAGCGTCACGAGCGATGGCAGCTTGTGCGCTGCCGGAGCGCAGGAACCGGAGTGTACACGCCAGTACATGAGGATTCCGAGCACCGCCGGCGCGCAAGATGCCGAGCGCAGTAGCTTTTCAACCGCGCCGTCAGTCTCGTTGTAAGCTGCGCGCCTATGCGCGAATTCGACGTTGCGAAGACGCGGGCCGTGGCGATGAAGGTCGCCGGTGCGATCCTGATCATCGCGGGCCTGCTGCTGATCGGGTTCACCGAACATGCCGACCGCCTGCGGGCCATGGGCGAGGACGCGCTGGGCGGTTTCGTCCTGCAGGGCAACGAGGCGCGTCCGGGTCCCGGCAGCGATGGCCAACTGGTCCTGGTCTCCGGCCCCGTGCAGATCGCGCAACCCGCGCGCGACGCGCAGTTCAACGTCAGCGCGAACGCCGTGGCACTGGTACGCAAGGTCGAGATGTTCCAGTGGCACGAAGTCAATGGCGACATCCGAAGTTACGATCTCGACTGGGTGGACCACCCGGTCGATTCGTCGAAGTTCGCGCAGCCGGCTGGCCACGGGAACCCCGGCGCGTTTCCGTTCCAGCGCGAGCGCTTCGATTCGCCGGACGTGCGGATCGGCGGCTTCAAGCTCGGACCGAAGCTGGTGGATGGCATCCCGGGCGTGGAGAGCTTCGCTCCGGATTTCCGCGGATTGCCGGCCAACATGGCGGCGACTTTCCAGATCCATGGCGATGCGCTGGTCACCAGCACCAGTCCGGGCCACCCCCGCATCGGCGATCTGCGCGTGAGCTGGATGAAAATCGCGCCGGAGACCTTGACCGTTCTGGCGCGCGCGCAGGGCGGCGAGCTGGTACAGACGCCGGATGCGGCTGGCCATCCGCTCGCGCAGGTGCAGATCGGCAAGCGGTCCTTGAGCGACATAGTGCCGGGCGCCGCGCCCCACCCGCGATTCGCCTGGGCGCGACGGGTATTGGCGCTGCTGTTGGCCTGGCTCGGGATCACGTTGCTGGTGCCGGCATGGCGGGATCGCGGTGCGGCGTTGCTGCTGGCGTTCGTGCCGGTGGCCCTGCTCGCGGCGGCGTTCTGGTTTGGCGTGCGCAACGTCACCGCGTGGGTGCTGGTGGTGTTTGCCGCGCTTGCCGCATTCGGCGCCGCTCGCTGGCAATCCATCCTGCTGCGGGTCGGCGGGCGGATGCGCAAGGGGAATCAATGATGCACGTCAGCGGGTTGTACGCGGCGCTCGGGGCATTGCTGATTTCGGTGCTGGCGCTGCGCGTGATGTCGCTGCGCCACAGGCACCATGTCGGGCTCGGCGCGGGCGGTAACGAAAGCCTGGCGCGTGCCATCCGCGCACACGCGAATGCGGTCGAATACCTGCCGATCGCGCTGCTGCTGTTGCTGATCCTGGAACTCAACCAGACCCGCGTCTGGCTGGTGCACGTGTTCGGCATCGTGCTGATCGTCGCGCGCGTGCTGCACGCGATCGGCCTGTCAGCGCGCCCGGGTTATTCCTTCGGGCGTTTCGTGGGCACGGCGTTGACGATTGCGGTGATGCTTGCGATGGCGCTGCTGCTGCTATGGCAATTCGCGGTGCTGCCCGGCATGTTCGAGGAACCATAGCCCCGCGAACAGCTTCGGGTCTATCGAATAGCCTTCCGCCGCCTTGTTGTACAGCCATTCGCCGGCCCGGTCCCGCGGCACTTCGTGCACCACGATGTTCTCCGTGTCATCGCCGCCGCCTTCGCCGACGCGGCGCAGGTCGAGCGCGCGAACGAAGTGCATCATTTCGGTGCTCATGCCGGCCGAGGACGGGCCCGAATGCAGGTGCACGATCCGCGCGCAGGCGTAGCCGGTTTCCTCGATCAGTTCGCGGCAGGCGGCCTGCTCGAAGTCCTCGTCCGACGCATGCGCAAGATCGCCAACCAGGCCGGCGGGCATTTCGATGGTGTAGGCGTTGATCGCCATCCGGAACTGCTCGACGAACAGCACACGGTCCTCCGGAGTGACCGCCACGATGATCACCGCACCGCCGCGCGAATTGCGTTCGACGAATTCCCAGCGTCCGCGGCTTTTCAGCGTCAGCCACTTGCCGGCGAAAAGCGTGGTGATTTCCGCATCGTGGTCCGGCGGGACGTGCGGGTGTCTGCTCACGTGCTGGCCTCCATGGCGGGTGATTGCGATCTCGGTATTTCGCCGAGCTTGTGGATGCGCGCGCGGGTCATAGGGCCGATGCGCAGCCGTTCGCACAACGTGTCGAGGGTATTCGCATCGGGTGCGCGGACCAGCAGCGCCTCCGGCGCGCGCGGCACCGGCGCATCCAGCGCGATCGCCGCGAGCTGGCGAGAGAGCAGCGCCTGTCGCGCGTGCGCGCGCAGTTTGGCGGTGAGCGCGGCCGCGCCGCGGATGCGCAGGTATGGCACTTCGTCGAGCCTTGCGAGCAGCGCATCGAGGCTGCCGAAATGTTCCAGCAGCGCGGCGGCCGAGCGCGGGCCGACGCCTGGCACGCCGGGGATGTTGTCCACGCTGTCGCCGGTGAGCGCGAGGAAGTCCACGACCTGGTGCGCGTGCACGCCCATCTTCGCGTGCACGCCGGCCGCGCCCCAGCGCACGCCCTTTGCGTAATTCCACTGTTCGTCGCCGTCCTCCAGCAACTGCCCGAAATCCTTGTCGGCGGAAACGATCACCGCGCGGAAGCCGTGCGCGCGCAACGCGGCGCGCGCGCTGCCGATCAGGTCGTCGGCTTCGTAAGCCGCGTCGGCAAGCACGGTCAGGCCGAGCGCGTAGGCGAATTCGCGGCAGTACTCGAACTGGCGTTTCAGTTCCGGCGGCGCCGGATCGCGGTTGGCCTTGTAGGCCGGATAGATGGTGTTGCGGAAGGAACTGGTGAGCGAAATGTCGAACGCGGTGGCCGCATGCGTTGGGCGCGTACGTTCGAGGAATTCGATCAGGAAACGCGCGAAGCCGTGCACCGCGTTCACCGGTGCGCCGTCCACGTCCACGAACTGGTCCGGCATGGAGTGCCAGGCGCGGAACACGTACATGCTGGCGTCCAGCAGGTACAGGGTGGGCGAGGGCGCGCTCACGCCTTCCACGTGGAAACGACTTCGTCCGCCAGAGGGCGCTCGCGCTCGGGGCTCGAGCCCTGCACCGAGCCGATGTGGATGTAGGCGATCAAGCGCTCTCCGCTATTCAAGCCGAGCAACGCGGCGGCTTCGCGGTCGTAAGCCGACCAGCCGGTCAGCCATTGCGCGCCGTAGCCGAGCGATTGCGCGCCCAGCAGGAGGTTGTAAGCCACGCAACCCGCGGACAGCAGTTGCTCCTGCGCCGGGATCTTGGGGTGCTCTTCCTCGATGCGCGCGATCACCGCGACCACCACCGGCGCCGCGTTGAAGCGCTGGCGATCCTTTTCCAACTTCGACGCGGGCGCGTGCGGATCGATGCGCGCGTGCAGTTGCGCCAGCCGTTCGCCATAGATCGGCTTGTCCGGCCCCTGCAGCACGATCAGCCGCCAGGGCGCGAGCTTGCCGTGGTCGGGCACGCGGATCGCGGCTTCCAGCAGTTGTTTCACTTGAGCTGCGTCCGGGCCGGGTTCGCCCAGTTGCATCGCCGGGGTGGAGTGGCGCGCGCGCAGGAAGTCGAGCAGGGGAGAAGGCATCGGCCAAGTTTAGCAAGCACACGCGTCCTGCATACGTTAGGATGCGGCAGCGAAGGAGGCGGGCGATGCCGATTACGATTGCAGCCTTGCGCGAGACCGCCGCCAGCGAGCGGCGCGTGGCGATCACGCCGGAAACCGCGAAGAAGTACAGGACGCGCGGCTGGCGCGTGCTGCTGGAATGCGGCGCCGGCGCGCAGGCGGGTTTTCCCGACACGGCTTACGCCGATGCGGAATGCGTGGGCGCGAACGAAGCGCTCGCGCAGGCCGACATCCTTTTGTGCGTGCAGCCGCTGGAATCGTCGCGCGCGGCGGTGATGAAATCCGGCGCGCTGCTGGCCGGACAGTTGCGTCCGCATGGCGCGGGCGAGCGGCTCGCGGCGTACGCGCAGCGCGGCCTGGCCGCATTCTCCCTGGAACTTCTGCCGCGCACCACGCGCGCGCAGGCGATGGACGTGCTGTCCTCGCAGGCGGCGGTCGCGGGCTATCGCGCGATGCTGATCGCAGCCGAAGCCGCGCCGAAATTCTTCCCGATGCTGACCACCGCCGCGGGCACGCTGCGGCCATCGAAAGTGCTGGTGATCGGCGCAGGCGTGGCCGGATTGCAGGCGATCGCCACCGCGCGCCGGCTCGGTGCGATGGTGGAAGGCTTCGACGTGCGACCGGAGACGCGCGAGCAGATCGAATCGCTGGGTGCGAAATTCCTGGACCTGGGCGTCAGCGCCGCGGGGCAGGGCGGCTACGCGCGCGAGCTGACCGCGGAAGAGCGCGCGGCGCAGCAGGCGAAGCTGGCCGAGCACGTGAAAGGCGTGGACGTGATCGTCTCCACCGCCGCCGTGCCGGGGCGACCGGCGCCGAAGATCATCCCGGCGACGATGGTGGACGGCATGAAGGCCGGCGCGGTGGTCGTGGATCTCGCTGCCGAGGGCGGCGGCAACTGCGAGCTGACCCGGCCTGGCGAGACTATCGAGCGCAACGGCGTGACGATCATCGGCCCACTGAACCTGCCTTCCGGCGCACCGTTGCACGCATCCGAAATGTACGCGCGCAATCTCGCCAATTTCTCCGAGCTGCTGGCGAAGGATGGTGAAGCGAGGCCGGATTTCGACGACGAACTGGTCGCCAAGAGCTGTGTGGTGCGCGGCGGCGAGGTGCTGTTCAAATAGTTATGATCTCCGCGCCGCGTCTGGCAAAGGCAACGATGACCGGGCCGGGCACGCGAACGAAAGGGGCATGCATCATGATTGATGGATTCGTCGCGCTTTACATTTTCATGCTGGCCGCGTTCACCGGTTACGAGATCATCAGCCGGGTGCCGGTGATCCTGCATACGCCGCTGATGTCCGGTTCCAATTTCGTGCACGGCATCGTGCTGGTCGGCGCGATGGTGGCGCTGGGGCACGCCACCACTTCCGCGGAAATCGCGATCGGCGTGGTCGCGGTGCTGCTCGCCGCCGGCAACGTGGCTGGCGGATACGTCGTGACCGAACGGATGCTGGAGATGTTCAAGACCAGCAAGTCCGGGTCATCGGGGGAGAAGAAGTGATGACACTCCCCGCGTGGATGCCGACCATCGTTGACGCCGTTTACTTCATCGCCGCAGTCCTTTTCATCTGGGGCCTGAAACGCATGAGTTCGCCGCGCACCGCGCGGCGCGGCATCGTGTGGGCCGGCATCGGCATGGCCGCGGCGATCCTGGTGACGTTCTTCCTGCCGGGCCTGCACAACCTCGTGCCGATGGCGATCGCGATCGTGGTCGGCGTGGTGCTGTCGTGGATCGTCGGCCGACGCGTGGCGATGACCGCGATGCCGCAGATGGTGGCGCTGTTCAACGGCATGGGCGGCGGAGCGGCGGCGGCGATCGGCGCGGTGGAGCTGATCGCGTTCGATCGCGCGCTTTCAGGCACGCTGCTGGTTCCGGATACCTCGCCGATCCAGCCC
>DASSFA010000336.1:0-6928 GCA_035694895.1 Rhodanobacteraceae bacterium
GAGGCGAACAAGCCGTTGCATGCGTATCGGGAACTCTTTCGAGTGTTGCGGGAACTTCCAAATGCAGAGATGGGGGACGGGTAGCGGGGGCGCCAAAATCACACATCAGCGCCAGCGGAATCTCCGCGCCGAGAAGCAGTCGGGACATGCGTCCCACTACCCAAGCCCCGCCCCCGCTTGTGTGCCACCCACCGTCATCCCATCAATCTTCAAGGTGGGCTGTCCGACGCCCACCGGCACGCTCTGGCCGTCCTTGCCGCAGACGCCGACGCCTTCATCCAGTTTCAGGTCGTTGCCGATCATCGAGACGCGCGTCAGCACCTCCGGGCCGGAGCCGATCAATGTCGCGCCTTTCACCGGCCGCGTGACCTTGCCGTTCTCGATCAGGTACGCCTCGCTGGCGGAGAACACGAACTTGCCGGAGGTGATGTCCACCTGCCCGCCGCCGAAGTTCACCGCGTACAGGCCGCGCTTGACGGACGCGATGATCTCGGCCGGATCGCGCTCGCCCGGCAGCATGTAGGTGTTGGTCATGCGCGGCATCGGCAGGTGCGCGAAGGATTCGCGGCGACCGTTGCCGGTGGGCTTCATGCCCATCAGCCGCGCATTGTGGGTGTCCTGCATGTAGCCGCGCAGGCGACCGTTCTCGATCAGCGTGGTGCAGTGGGTCGGCGTGCCTTCGTCGTCCACGCTCAGCGAACCGCGCCGGCCGGGCAGCGTTCCGTCGTCCACGATGGTGACGCCGTCGGATGCGACCTTCTCGCCCATGCGGTGCGAGAACGCCGAAGTGCCCTTGCGGTTGAAGTCGCCTTCCAGCCCGTGGCCGATCGCCTCGTGCAGCAGCACGCCGGGCCAGCCCGGGCCGCACACGACGTCCATGGTGCCGGCCGGCGCATCCACCGCGTCGAGATTGACGATTGCCTGGCGCACCGCTTCGCGCGCCCAGGCATGCGCGCGGCCGTCATCGATCAGCTCGCGATAGCCGCAACGGCCGCCGCCGCCGGAATGACCCTGCTCGCGGCGACCGTTCGCTTCCGCGATCACCTGCACGCCGATACGCGTCAGCGGGCGCACATCCGCGGCGAGCGTGCCGTCGCTCGAAGCGATCAGGATGTTCTCGTGATGCGCGGACAGGCTCACGATCACCTGCTTCACGCGCGGATCGAGGCTGCGGCACAGTGCATCCAGTTCGCGCAGCACGGAAATCTTGGCGGCGTTGTCGAGCGCATCTATGGGGTCGTCGGCCGGATACAGCGCACGCGCACTGCGGACGCTGAGCGGCTTGCCCGCGCCGTTGCCTCCGGCTGCGATCGCGCGCGCCGCGCCGGCCGCTTCCAGCAACTGCGGCAGCACGATGTCGTCGGAATAGGCGAAGCCGGTCTTCTCGCCGGAGATCGCGCGCACGCCGACACCCTGTTCGATCGAGTGGTTGCCGTCGCGCACGATGCCGTCTTCCAGCACCCACGACTCGCTGCGCGAATGCTGGAAATACAGATCCGCCGCATCCACGGACGGACCCATGATCTGCGCGAACACGCGCTCCAGGTCGTTGGCGGCGAGACCGCTGGGCGCGAGCAGGTTGCGTTCGGCGAGTGCGAGAGGGGAATCCATCAGGAACTACCGTTGACTGAAGCAGGAATCTCCAACGTAAGGGCTCGTGGCTGGATTCGCAAGCGCGGCAAGACTGTTGGAAACGATCCGCGCCGGATCACGAGTGCATCACCCCGCGCGGCATCGGATGCATTTCGTAGCGGAATCCGAATCGTGTCTGCGCAATCGCCGGGTCATTTCGCGCAAGTGCGTGCGCGGCCGCTTCGCTTTCCACTTCCATCACGGCCATGCCGAACACGCCTGCGGGATCGGCGACCGGCCCGAGCGCGAAAACCTTGAGGCCGTCTTCGATCCGGCCCTTCCAGTAAATCGCGTGCTGACCCATCATCGCGGCCTCTTCCGCGCTCATGTCCTGCGCGAAGCCGGGCCGCGGCGGCACCAGTTTGTAGAAGAAGTGCATGGCGCATTCCCCTTGCGGTTTGCGGGGGAAGCGTAGCAGCGTCAGCCGCCCGAACCCGCCGGTGCGGGAGGAGCGACGTGCGACGGGGCCGGCGCAGGTGGCGTCGCGGGCGGCTTCGCCGCCGGCGGTTTCGCACTCGAGGCGGCCGGTGGGGGCCGCGCTGCACTCGACGGCGGCGGGGGTGCTGCGCCGGATGCACCCGGCACGGGCGGCGATGCAGTGGAAGCCGCAGGGGCTGGCGGCGGAGCACCCGATTGCGTCGGCGCGGGTTGCGCCGGAACTTTCGAGACGGTTTTCGATATCGTGGTGATCACCGGATGAGTCCAGCTTCCGGTGATGCTGTAACGCGCGTGAGTCACCTGGTTCAATCCGCGGCTCAGGGCCAGGCCAGCCGCCGCACCGATCGGTCCGCCGACGACCGCACCCACCACCGCCAGCGCGCCGCCTGTGTGCGGACTCGCGTCCACGATCTGGTCGTAATCATGGGTGCGCAGGCCGGTGCGCCCGCGGATATGGATGTCCGCGGCCGGCCCCTTGATCTCGACGTCCTCGGTGTAGGCATTCCCGCCCTTCAGCGTGAGATCGCCGGTAACGGAATTGAACCCGAAGCCGGACTTGTAGACATCGCCGAAATCCAGCGTCAGCCGGCGCGGCAGGTCTGCGATCGAAAACAATCCGAACAGCCGACCCACGCCGGGCTTCACTTCCAGGATGCGGCCTTCGCCGATGCTGAACTTCAGCGTGCCCTCCATGTTGGCCAGCGCGAACGCGGTCGGGGCGCCCGGCCAGGAGCCATCGATCACCACGTGCGTGTTCTCGCCGCCGCCGATCAGGCCACCGAACCCGAACGCTTCCAGCATGCGGCCGAGATTGTCCGAGCGGAGATCGATCTTCATCTGCGAACGATTGGCTTGCGCAGTGCCGAGCCAGTCGCCCTGCGCGTGGATCTGGACGCTCTTCGATTGCGTCTCCATGCGCGCGATGCGCATGCCGTTCGCCACCGGCGCGCTCTCGAAGTGCGTTTCACCGAGCCTGGCATCGCCCAGCCGCAAGTCGGCGACGCTGATGTGCAGCGGCGGCAGCGAGGCAGGCGCCACGCCGCTCAGTGCATCGGGTGGCGCGGCGTTCGGCTGCTCGGCGGATTTCGTAGCCACGGCGGTGGTCGCGTTCGCGGCGGGCGCCGTACCCGTCGTCGCCGCGGCGTTCCCAGCCGTGTTCGGCGCGGCAGGCTTGGGCGCCGCCGCCGTTGTCGCCACCGAGGCGGGTGTCGTCGCGGGAGGATTCGAAGTCTCCGGCCAGTACAGGCGCTGCAGGTCCGCGCTGATGCCGCGCTGCGCGAGATTGCTGGTCGGCAGCGTCAGACTGCCGGCGAGCGAGGCTCCGTCGAAGCTGATGACGTGTGCATCCGCGTTCGTTGCGAACCGCAGCGACAGCCGGCCCAGCTTGGTGCCGAATGCGAGCGCCTCCCCGGTGCTGAGCTGCGCCTCGGTGAGCGTGGGCAACCCATTCACCGCCGCGGCCGCCGTGCTGGTCTGCGGATTGGTGGACGCGCCCTCGCCTGCCGCGAGTTCGGCCCAGCCGCCGAGATCGAGCGTCGGCGCACGTCCGTTCACGACCATGCCGCTGGCGGGAATCTCGGGTTCCGTGGTGCCGAACATCACGCCGAGCGACGCCGGTTTGCGTGCCGCCGCATCGGGCAGATGTCCGCGCGCGCGCAGCAGGTCGCCCAGGCTCAGATCGATTTCCGCACCGGGAATCGGCATGCCCAGTTGCAGGTTCATCGGCAACGTGTCCGAGGCCGGCTTGTCCAGTGGTGCGGGCAGTTGCAGTGCGATGCCGCGCATGTCCGATTGCACGCTGAGCTTCTTGGGCGCGTTCTCCGGCTTGCCGCCCGCGGCGATGGTGAAGCCGATCCGGAAATTCGACGTGCCCTGCGCGATCTTCGCCAGCGGCGCGAGATCGGGATAATCCTGCAGCATCGAAACCGGGCTGAAGGCGCCGTTCAGCGCCGCCTGCAGCTGATAGGCGCTATTGCCGGTATCGCCGCCCAGCGCGATCGAAAGCGTGGCGGGCGTCCCATGCCATTTGGTCGAAAGGTTGTCGGCACGGAATCCCTTCTGGTCAAAGTGCAGCGATCCATTGATCGCCTGCAGCACCAGGTTCCATTGCCTGGCGACCACCGCGCCGTTGCTGAGCTGCAGGTTGCCGTCGAGCGCGAACGTCTCCGGCTTTTCGAACGGAATCACCAAGGTGAAAGAGAGCTTGCCGTCGCCGCTCAGCTTCAGGCTGGAAAGCGTGGCTGCGGCGTCCTTGCCGACCGGGCTGCTCTTGACGAAGCCCAGCAGCGTGGCGCCGCTGCCGCGGCCTTCCGCGGCGAGGTTCAGCTCGCCGTTGCCGAGGTCCGGGATCGTCGCGATCGCATGCGTGACCGTGTTGCCCATCGTCTCCGCATGCGTGGCCTCGATGATCATCTGGTTGTCGAGGAACTCCGCGGTGGCGTCTATGTGATCCGCGCGTGGCCAGTCGTCGCCATAGTCGAGCACGGCGCCGCTCACGCGCCCGAGCGCATCGAAGCGGCCCTTGTGATTGACGAACGGCCAGTCGTCGAGGCTGCCGCGCATCACCACGCTGCCGGCGTCCACCTTGCCCGCGACCAGGCCACGATCCAGCCACTGGATCGTCGAAGCGGGCATGCTGGAGGGCCAGAACAGTTTCGCCGCCGGCACCTCGGCGTGCGTCACCATCGCGTACGCATCGATGAAGGGCTTGCCGCGTTCCGGCAGGATCACCAGCGCGCGCCCCTGGCCGCCGAACTGGTCGTTGTCGAAGTCGAGCTGGTCGGTGGCGAAGTGCCACAGGCCATCCTCGCGCCAGGCGACCAGCGTTCCGCCGAAGACCTTGAACGCGAACGGCTGCCGGAACACCGCCGGGTAATCCAGCGTGACCGCCTGCCTCGGGATCTCGAATGACAGCGATTCGTTGTCGCCGCGCAGCGTGCCGTGCAGCGTGTCCGCGCCAGGCAGCTTGCCTTCCGCTTTCGCACCCAGCGCATGCAGGTGCGCGACCACCGCGTAACGACCGTTCGCGCTCCAGCGCATCGCCGCGGCGGTGATCTGTGCGTGCGGGTGCGCCGCGGCGATCCAGTCGCTCACGTCAGCAGGTGCCTGCGGCAACAGGCCGATGAACGGCAACAGCGGCGTGAGATCCAGATCGCGCGCGGCCAAGGAGATCCTGCGTGCGTTGCCGCTGCCATGCATCTGCAGGACCAGGCCGCCGACATCATCGATATCGTCGCCGGATTTCCCGACGCCGCGATAGCGCAGTTCCCATCCATCCGGCTTGCGGTTCAATTCGACCACGCCGGAAAGCGCCGACGTCCCGGCGTGGCGCCCGCCGGGCGCGCGCAGCGCGACGTCGCGCAAATTGAAACGCGCCGCCACGCTGCGCAGGTCATTGCCGCGCCAGCTTCCCCACAGTTCCAGATCACCTCGGCCGCTGCGCAGGTGCAAGCCCTGCAGGTCCACGTCGCGCGCCATGCTGGCGAGATCGAGCGCGCGGCCGACGATGTAGAGATCGGCATCCTGCTTCACCGGGTCGAAGCGACCGATGATCGTGATCGGCCGTGGCGAACCCTGTCGCGCCACGTCGCCACCGAATCGCAAAGTGCTGCCTACGCTGACCACGCGCAGCCGCGGCGAAGACAACATGTAACTGCGCTGCGCCTCGGCATCGTCGATGCCGACGGTCAGGTTGCGCAGGTCCAGGTCCACCGGCAGCGACTGCAGCGGCGCCTGCTGGTTCTGGTTCGGATTGCCCAGGCCCAGCACGCGCCAGCCGGACGCGTCATGGCGCATGCGCAGTTCCAGCCCGGTGAGCCGCAAAGTGATCCAGCGATGCGCGGGCTTGAGCCAGGCGGAAAGATCGAACTTGATCGCCGCACGTGGCAGCGAAAGCGATTCGCCGCCTTTGTATTCCGGCCCGAGCGTGAGCCCGTGCACGATCAGCAGCGGACCGGAAGGCTGCCACTCGCTTTCCACCGAATCGAAGTGCACCGGCCGGTGCAGGCGTTGCGAAAGCAGGCCCGCCAGCTGGTCGGGATAATGCGCCGCCAGCGGCATCGCCAACTGCAGCAGGCCGATCGCCACCGCCGCCGCGATCAACGCCGCGGCGATCAGCGCGCCGAGGAAAAACCGCGCGCGGCGAAAGCGATGGCGCCAGGGATTCACGCCGCGGCCTCGCGACCGAGGAAATCGGAAATCGGAAATCGGAAATCGCTGGAGCCGCAATGCCGAACCCTGTTCGGCAAGCCTGCGGCCGCTTCTTCCGATTCCCCATTTCCCATTCCCGATTTCCGGCTTTCAGAGCAAAACCACATCGAACTGCTCCTGCGCGTACTGCTCCTCGGGTTGGAAGCGGATGGTCTTGCCGATGAAGGCCTCCAGTTCGGTGACCGCCGCCGAATCCTCCTCCAGGATGCGCGTGACCACGCGCGGGCTGGCCAGCACCAGCAGCTTCTCGGCATCGAACTGGCGCACCGCGCGGGTAATCTCGCGGAAGATCTCGTAGGAAATCGTCTCGGCGGTCTTGATCTTGCCGCGCCCGGCACACTCCGGGCACGGCTCGCACAGCTGCCGCTCGAGGCTCTCGGTGGTGCGCTTGCGCGTCATCTCCACCAGCCCCAGCGGACTCATTTCGTACACCGTGGTGCGTGCATGGTCCCTGACGAGGGATTTCTCCAGCGTGCGCAGTACCTGGCGGCGGTGCTCGGGATCGTGCATGTCAATGAAGTCAATGATGATGATGCCGCCCAGGTTGCGGAGCCGCAGTTGCCGCGCGGCGGCCTGTGCCGCTTCCAGATTGGTGCGGAACACCGTTTCCTCGAGGTTGCGCGTGCCCAGATAGGCACCGGTGTTGACG
>DASSFA010000337.1:0-17785 GCA_035694895.1 Rhodanobacteraceae bacterium
GGTGCCGGCAGCCATTCCGGTGGATCCAGCCGCGCGCGGATGCGCGCATCCAGACCGAGCCGCTGCAAGCCTGCGGTCGCCAGCACGATCGCGGCGTAATCGCCCGCGTCCAGTTTCGCCAGCCGTGTGCCGACGTTACCGCGCAGATCGGCGATCTCCAGATCCGGCCGCCGCGCGCGCAATTGCGCGGCGCGGCGCAACGACGATGTGCCGACGCGAGCGCCACGCGGCAACTCGTCGGGCGAGACGAAATCATTGCTGACGAAGGCATCCGAACAATCCGCGCGCGCGAGGACCGCACCGATCGCGAAGCCCGGTTCCAGATTCGCCGGCATGTCCTTCAGCGAATGCACCGCAATGTCGGCGCCCCGATTCGCCAGCGCGACCTCCAGCTCCTTCAGGAACAGGCCCTTGCCGCCGATCGCGGCCAGCGAGCGATCCAGCACCTCGTCGCCGCGCGTGGACAGCGGCACCAGTTCCACCTGCAAATCCGCATGGATCGCGCGCAGGCGCGCGGCGACGTGCTCGGCCTGCCAGAGTGCGAGCGGGCTTTTGCGGGTGGCGATGCGGAGGGTGTTCAAAGCGAGCCTGGGAAAACAGGGGACGGTAAGCGTAACAATTCCGCCGCCGATGCGGGCACTTCGCGCGTTCCCACTGCCCGCTCTCAGCTGCCCAGCAGCAATTTCCGCACGGCCGCCAGGTTCCGCCGGCTGACTTCCGGCGCCTCGTCGGTGCCGGCAATCAGCGCATGCATCTCCCCATGCGCGTCGCGTTTCAATCCCAACAACCTCGCGGCGGGAACCAGGCAGTTGCGATGGATGCGCACGAAGCGGTCGGGGAAACTCGCCTCGATGCCTTTCAGCGAATCCTCGATCAGCAGGGTTTCGCCCGCGCGATGCACCGCCACGTACTTTTCGTCGGCGGTGAGATAGATCACTTCTTCCAGCGGGATCCTGACCGGCGCGCCGCGCACGCGCGCGACCAGGGTCTCGCGTGGCGTCGCGTGCTCGCGCGCGCGCAGTGCCTGGGCCCGCGCGAGTGCTTCGCGCAAACGCTCGATGCGTACCGGTTTCAACAGGTAATCCGCGGCCCGCAGCTCATAGGCACTGAGGGCATGCGCGTCGTAGGCTGTGCAGAAGATCAGTTGCGGCGGATGCGGCAGGGCCTGCAGCCGCCGCGCCAGCATCAGGCCATCCATGCCCGGCATCGCGATGTCGCTCAGCAGCACGTCCGGCTTCAACGCAATGCACTCGCGGAGCGCGGCCTCGCCATTGCCCACGCTGGCCAGCACCTGCACGCCTTCGCATTCGGCGAGCAACGCGCCCATGCGCGCGCGCGCCAGCGGTTCGTCGTCGGCAATCACGATGCGCATCAGCCCGCACCCCGATCCGGCAATCGGACGATCACCACGTAGCGATCCTTGTCCACGATGGCTTCCAGGCTTGCGCGCGCGCCGAAATGATAGGCGATGCGCCGCCGCACGTTTTCCTGCGCGTGGCCATTGCGCCGGACCGGCGCGTTCTCCGGCAACGGATTCTCGATCTCGATTTCCACGCCGCCCGGCACGCGCCGGCCGCCGAGGCGCACCGTGCCACCCTGCTGGCGCGGCTGAATGCCGTGATACACCGCATTCTCGATCAGCGGCTGCAACAGCAGCGAGGGCATTTCCAGTTCCACCGGCAGGTCGTCCAGGTAGCGTTCCACGCGCAGGCGCTCGCCCAGGCGCAATTGCTCGATATCAAGATAGCGATCGGCCAGCGCCAACTCCTCGCCCAACGTGCTGGACCGCGCATCGGAGCCCAGCGCCGCGCGGAACAGCTCGGTCAGGTCCTCCACCGTGCGCTCGGCGGCATTCGGATCCACCCGCACCAGCGCGGCGACCGTGTTCATGCTGTTGAACAGGAAGTGCGGCCGGATGCGTGCCTGCAACGCATCGAACTGCGCCCGCGCCACCGCGTCCAACCGCGCGCGCCACTCGGCCAGCACATAGAGATAGCGCAGCAGCGCGGCGCCGAGCAACGCGGCAAGCGCGGCATCGCCAAGGATGAATTTCGGCAGCGACGCGGGGGTCAGCCCCGTTCCGAGCGCGTGGTCCAGCCAGCCGACCAGCGCGCTGGCGGACGCGACGATCGCGACCAGCGCCGCGCACGCGAGCATGTAGCCCAGGCGCACGGGCAACCGCGCGAACAGCGGAGCGGCCTTGCACAGCAGCAGCGCGCAGAGCAGCGCCAGCCACACCGCGAAAGCGGTCGCGGTGGTGAAGCTGCGGAAGCTCATCTGCGCGTCCGGCACCAGCGCCGCAATGACCACCACCAGCTCGGCGACGATCAGCAGCGCGAACACCGCCGGCAGACCGCAGAATTGCGGCAGCGCGACGGTTTCGTTGCGTTGTGCGGATTCGCCGGGCACGACGTTCTCCCCAAACGCGCGCAGTATGCAACGTCAGGCGGTCAACCGCTCTCCCAACCAGTCCGCAAGATCGGAAATTTCCTGCGGGCACACCTGGTGCGCCATCGGGTAGCTGTGCCACGCCAGCGGATGGCCGAAGTCGAGCAGGCGCTTGCGCGACATGTCGCCGAGGATGAGCGGCACCACGGGGTCGAATGCGCCGTGCGCCATGAAGATGGGCGTGCGCGCATTCGCGGCATGGCGCTCGGCCGCGACGATCTCCGCGATCGGCAGATACGTCGAAAGCGCGACGATGCCGCCCAGCGGCTGCCCGTGGCGAATCCCGCCCGCCAGCGCGATCGCGCCGCCCTGCGAGAAACCGGCCAGGATCACGCGCCCGGCCGGCACGCCGCGTTCGGCCTCGCGGCCGATCAGCCACTCCACCTGCTCCATGGACTTGCGGATGCCGGCTTCATCCTGCTTCTGCGAGAGATCGAAGCCGGCGATGTCGTACCAGGCGCGCATGCGCATGCCGGCGTTGATCGTGATCGGCCGCACCGGTGCGTGCGGAAACACGAACCGCAGCGGCGGCCAGCCCGCGCGCAACAGTTGCGGCACGATCGGCACGAAATCGTTGCCATCGGCGCCGAGGCCGTGCAGCCAGACGATGCTGTGGGTCGGGTGGGGCGCGGTTTCGCGCTCAATGCATTCCAAGATCACGAAGGAATCCCCGAAGAAGCGTAGCGGGCGAAGCCAGAGTGCGCGCGCCGGAGCGTGGGAAGCGGAGTGTACACGTCAGCACATGCATTCCCCGGCTCCGAAGCGGTACATCCGCGTACCGGGCCTGATCCGGGCACCAGCCGGCGTGCAAGATGCCGGACGCAGTTGGTATGGCCACGCGCGGTAAGCCGCCGCGGCTCAGGGGAGACCAGGGTCGAATGCGGCAAGAAAGCGGGCTTGGTGGAGCTCGGGAAGACACGGCGCCCGGCAGGGTAACGCCGATGCCTGTGATGCGCACGCGCGCGCAGGACTTCCGGCGGTTGCAGACCCGCGGCGCGAAGCTATGCTCGCCACTTTTGCCCCCGGAGTCCCACGCCATGCGCCGAACCGTTCTCGCCGGTCTCGCCTTCGCACTCGTGTTCGCCTCGGCCCAGGCCGCACCGCAGAACGCCCCCGCGCTGCCCACCGCGGCTTCGGTGCCGGCGAGCGGCCCGCTGACGCTGGAGCAGATCATGGCCGACCCGGACTGGATCGGACCGCAGGTGGAGAACGCCTACTGGAGCGTGGACGGGCGCAGCGTGTATTTCAAGCTCAAGCGCAAGGGTTCGCAGATCCGCGACCTGTACCGCGTGGGCGCCGGCGGCGGCGCGCCGGAGAAACTGGACGACGCGCAACTGTTGCTGGCCGACGGTTACCCGGTGTTCGATCCGGCCCACCATCGTGCCGCGTTCCTGCGCCACGGCGACGTCTTCGTGCGCGAGCTCGCGAGCGGCGAAACCCGCCAGCTCACCCGCAGCGACAGCCCGCGTTCGGAACTGCAGTTCTCCGCCGACGGCGGCACCTTGAGCTGGCGCGAGGGCAAGTCCGACTGGATGGTGTGCGATCTCGCCACCGGGGTGATCGGGCCCGCGGCGCAGGTCAAGGCGGAAAAGGATCCGCAGGCGCAGCAGCAGCCGGACCAGATGGAACGCCTGCAACTGCACCTGTTCTCCACGCTGCGCGAGATCAAGGCCAACAGCGAGGCGGAACGCGCGCGCGATCAACTGCTCCAGCGCGAGGACGCCACGCGCGCGCCGGCGCCGTTCTATCTGGGCGACAAGGTGAAGATCGACTACACCTCGCTGTCGCCGGACGCGCGCTGGATGGTGGTGGCGACTTCGCCCCGGGATTACGACGCCGGCAAGCATCCGACCGTCACCCATTACGTCAATGACTCGGGCTATCCCGAAGCGGAAAAGGCACGCACCTACGTCGGCCACAACAAGCCGGCGCCGCAGTCGCTGGTGCTGCTGGATCTCCGCCGGCATGCGCAATATCCGCTTTCGACCGATGACCTGCCCGGCATCCACGACGATCCGCTGAAGGCGCTGCGCGACAAGCGCATCGCGCAACTGAAGCAGGACGGCCACGATGACGAAGCCAAGGCACTGGAAGCGCCGAAGACGCGACCGGTCTCGCTGGGCTTCGTCATGGTCGGCGAAAGCGGCCATCCCGCGGTGGTGTGGAGCGACGACGGCAGCAACGTGGCCATCGAGCTGATGTCCAACGACCACAAGGACCGCTGGATCACCACGGTGGATTTCAACAACCACAAGCTGATGACGCAAAACCGCCTGACCGACCCCGCCTGGATCAACTGGAGCTTCAATGAAGTGGGTTGGCTGCACGACAGCCGTACCCTGTGGTTCGTATCCGAGGCTTCTGGCTGGGCGCAGCTGTACGTGAAGCCGCTCGACGGCAAGGCGCGCGCGCTGACCGGCACCGGGTACGAAGTGTCCAGTCCCGCCGTTTCGCCGGACGACAAGTGGTTCTACGTGCTCTCCAACAGGCAGGCGCCCTACGATTACGACGTGTATCGCGTCCCGACCTCCGGCGGCGAACTGCAGCAGGTCACCCATTACGAAGGTCTGTCCTGCTTCGAATGCAGTGCGCCGTTCGCGCTGTCGCCGGATGGTTCGAAGCTCGCGGTGCTGCATTCGAGTGCATACATCCCGCCGCAGCTTGCGGTGGTGGACAGCGACGGCTCCAATCCGCACGACCTCACTGATACGCGCACGCCGGAATACAAGGCGATCCACTGGATCGAGCCGCAGTTCGTGAAGGTACCGAGCAGCCATGGCCCCTTCGGCATCTGGGCCAAGTATTACCAGCCGGCCGGTTATGAAGGCATGCACGACACCTCGCACAAGCATCCGGCCGTACTGTTCGTGCACGGCGCAGGCTACCTGCAGGACGTGACCAAGGGCTGGTCGTACTACTTCCGCGAGCAGATGTTCAACAACCTGCTGGCGCAGGAAGGCTACGTCGTGCTCGACATGGATTACCGCGCATCGGCCGGCTACGGCCGCGACTGGCGCGATGCGATCTATGAGCGCATGGGCCATCCGGAACTGGAGGACCTGCTGGACGGCAAGGCCTGGCTGGTGAAGAACCACGACGTGGATCCGAAGCGCGTGGGCATCTACGGCGGTTCCTATGGCGGCTTCATGACCGAGATGGCGCTGCTGCGCGCACCCGGCGAATTCGCCGCCGGCGCCGCGCAACGCGCGCCGTCCGACTGGACCAGCTACAACGACGACTACACCTCCGACATCCTCAATGACCCGCAGCTCGATCCCGAGGCGTACAAGATCTCCTCGCCGATCGAATATGCGCAGAACCTGCAGGATCCGCTGCTGATCAACCACGGCCTGATCGACGACAACGTGATGCCGGGCGACTCCATCCGCCTGTACCAGCGCCTGATCGAATTGCACAAGAAGAACTTCTGGATGTCGCTGTATCCGATGGAACGCCACGACTTCAAGCACGCCGATTCGTGGTACGACGAGTACCGGCGCATCCACGAGCTGTTCTCGACCTACGTGCTGCCGGAAAGGAAATGACGCGCCCCGCGCGTCCTGAAGCCACGTTTGTCATTTCTGCCGGGCGAGTCGCGACTCGCGCCCACAGCTGACAGTCGACAGCCAAGGATTCCCTTCTCCCGCTTGCGGGAGAAGGTGCCCGAAGGGCGGATGAGGGTGTCGCGCACGCAGTGCGCCGCTTTCGTATCCGCAAGATCGACGTCCATGTCTTTTTCCGCGCCGTCCCACGGCGCGGGTTACTTTCCTTTCGGGGAAAGTAACCAAAGCCATTCGCGCTGGACGCGATGGTCTCGCCGACCTCGGTCGGCTCGACTGCCCTTGCTCCTTGCCTCGCGCGCGCCGGCGCGAACTCACACATCCCTGTGCTCAAACAATCGCGCCTTGCTCGCGCGCTCGGGCATCGTCGCTGCGGCATCGCGACAGCGCGGGAAAGCTCACTTCGACACGGCCATCCATGGCCTGCATCCAACTACGGTCGAGCTTGGTTCTGCGGATTATTGCTTCTGGCTACACCCGCCCCACCACCGGAATCAGCGCGCCCGTGATTGCGCTCGCCTGATCCGAGATCAGGAACAGGATCACTTCGGCGATTTCTTCGGGTTTCACCCACTTGTCGAAATCGGCTTTGGGCATGTCGGCGCGGTTGGGCGGCGTGTCGATGATCGAGGGCAGCACCGCGTTCACCGTGATGCCGCGCGCCTTCAGCTCCTCGGCCAGCGCCTCGGTGAAGCGCATCACGCCGGACTTGGAGGCGGTGTAGGCGCCGACGCCGGCACCGGCCTTCAACGCCGAATTCGCGCCGATGTTGATGATGCGGCCACCCGCCTGCAGATGCGGCAGCGCCGCCTGGCTGGCCGCCACCGCGGTGCGCAGGTTGATGCGATAGAGCAGGTCCCAGGTGTCGAGCTTGCCGTCGGCGAGCGTTTCCCAGCGGAAGGCGCCGGCGATGTTGACCAGCGCATCCAGTCCGCCGAGCGCTTTGGCCGCACCATCGACGGCCGCCTTCGCCTGATCGGCGTCGGCGAGGTCCACGCCGCCGAAGCGCTGCGCCGCACCGAGGTCGACGCTCGCATGCGGTGCATCGGCGCGATCCACCGCCGCAACTTTCGCGCCTGCCTGCAGCGCGGCGCGCACCACCGCCGCGCCGAGCGTGCCGAAACCACCGGTGATGATGATGCGCTTGTCCTTGAGTTGCATGGCGATCTCCCGTGCCCGCGATCAGTGCATTCTAGGTCACGCGGCCCGAAAGCGAACGCAGGCTCGATCGGTCTGCTTTCGGAGTAAGCTCGACCCGGCCAGCGGGAAAGACATGCAAGGCGCCGCGACCATGCACGACTCCGCGTCACCCGAAGGCGGCATCCGGCCGCCGCCGCGCATCCGTGATCGCGTGCGCGTGATCTACCGGCATCGCCTGCCCGTTCGCATCATGCACTGGGTCAACGCGATCTGCCTGCTGGTGCTGCTGGGCAGCGGCCTGCAGATCTTCAATGCACACCCGGCGCTCTACTGGGGCCAGAAATCCAGCTTCGACAAGCCCCTGTTGGCGATGGGCACGCAGCAGACCCCGAACGGGTTGCGCGGCGTCACGGTGATCGGCGGTCGCACCTTCGACACCACCGGCGTATTTGGCGTGTCCACTTTGAACGGCCAACCGGCGGCGCGCGGCTTTCCCGCATGGATGACGATTCCGGGCCCGCAGTGGCTGTCCATGGGCCGGCGCTGGCACTTCTTCTTCGCGTGGCTGTTCGTCATCAACGGCCTTTGCTTCGCCGCGTATGCGCTGATCGGACGACATCTCCGCCGCGACCTGCTGCCGACGAAAACCGACTGGCGCGGCATCGGCCGCTCGATCGTGGATCACGCGTTGCTGCGGCATCCGAAGGGCGAAGCCGCGGCGCGCTACAACGTGCTGCAGAAATTGACCTATCTGATCGTGATCTTCGGGTTCGGCCCGCTGATCGTGCTGATGGGCCTTGCCATGTCGCCGCGCATGGATTCGGTGCTTGGCTGGCTGGTGGATCTGGTCGGCGGACGGCAATCGGCACGCACGATCCATTTCATCCTGGCGTGGGGTTTCGTCGCGTTCTTCCTGATCCACATCTTCGAAGTGCTGGTGAGCGGGGCCGGCAACGAACTGCGCTCGATTATCACCGGCCGCTACGCCATCGAGGAAGAGAACGAGGATGAGCACTGACCGTCGCCGCTTCCTGCGCAATGCGTTGACCGCGATGGGTGCGGGCCTGCTGGCCGGCTGCGACCAGTTGTCGCAAACCGGATGGGCGCCGAAGGTGCTTGCGAATGCGGAGACGCTTTCGCACGCGGTGCAGCGCGTGCTGGCGCCGCACGCCGCGCTGGCGCGCGAGTATCCGGAATCGGCGATCTCTCCGGTATTCCGCGCCAATGGCAGCACCGATCCGCGGACGCCGGAATACCTGAAACTGGTCGCGAGCAGATTCAGCGAGTACCGGCTCGGCGTCGGCGGGCTGGTGGCGCGACCGCTGTCCTTTTCGCTGGTGCAGCTGCGCGCGTTGCCGCAGCGCACCCAGATCACGCGTCACGATTGCGTGGAGGGCTGGAGCGTGATCGGCAAGTGGACCGGGGTGCAGCTTTCGCGCGTGCTGGAACTGGTGCAACCGCGTGATGAGGCGCGTTATGTGGTGTTCCGCTGCTTCGATCGCATGCCCGACGGCGGCGAGGAGGGCGGCACGCCGTATTACGAGAGCATCGGCTTCGACGATGCCTACCATCCGCAGACGATCCTGGCGCACACGCTCAACGACAAGCCGCTGCCGATCGCCAACGGCGCACCGTTGCGCGTGCGCATCGAACGCCAGCTCGGCTACAAGATGGCCAAATACATTTCCGGCATCGAACTGGTGGATTCGCTGGACGACATCGGCGACGGCAACGGCGGGTATTGGGAGGACCAGGGTTACGAGTGGTACGCGGGGATTTGAAGAATCGCCGCAAAGCTGCTGCGCTCGGCAGCTTGCGCGCCGGCGGTGCTCGGAATGCTCATGTACTGACATGTACACTCCGCTTCCTGCGCTCCGGCGACGCGCAACCTGCCTTCGCTCGCGACGCTTTGCGACGATTCCTCAGCTACTCGCACCGAGTCGCACACCCGCCAGCAGCATCGTCTCGCCGAGATTGCGTCCGCCTCCCAGGATGTGCGCGTTCGACGAGTGGCGCAGCAGCACCATCCAGCGGCCGTCGCGCCAGCCGATGCTGGTCATGAACTCGAAGCGGCTGCTGAGCGCGTCGGTGCGCGTGCTGGTAGCCGCGATCTGCTCGCTGACGAACAATCCGTCCTCGCGTCCGTAGCGCAGTCCGCCGGCGACCAGGAACACGGTGTGGTCGAGGTTCTCGTGAGCGTCCTTGCGCGAGCCGATTACGCCCACGCTGCCGATCGGCTCGAAATGCGTGTGCCCGTCGTCCCGCGGCGAGGCGGTCACGTCGGCAAACAGCGCCGGCGCCCAACGCGTGCCGGCGGTGGCGCTTGCCCCGCCGACGACGTCGAACTCCGCGGTCCGGGCGGCCGTCGCCGCCCCCGCCAATCCAAGCGCCAGCGTGGCGACGAACCATCCCTTGGGTTTCATGCTCCCTTCCTTTTTTTCGATCCAGCATCTTCTTCTTTGGATCAAGGCAGCGTGAGGTCCATGCCGGGAGGCACTTGCAATCCGGCGTCAAAGTTGCCAGCACAATTGTTGCCTTGACAACTGTTGCTGCGGCCATATACTGGGCGGATGTCCGGCAAGGCCTCCACCCTCGCTCCGTTCCAGCTGTGCAGCCTGATCGGCCGCATCCGCAACGAGCTGCACGCGAACATCGAGCAGGAGCTGACGCGCCAGGGTTTCGAACTGGGGTTCACGCAGTACGTGGCACTGAAGAAGCTCGGCACGGAAGGCCCGATGACCGCGGGCGAACTGGCGCGGCTGCTGCACCACAATCCCGGTGCGCTGACCCGCCTGCTGGACAAGCTGGAGCAACAGGATTACGTGCGCCGCGTGCCGGATCCCGGCGATCGCCGCGCGCTGCGCATCGAACTCACCGCATCCGGCCGTGCCCTCTGGAAACGCATCAACGCCTGCGGCGAGCGCGTGGCGGAACGCGCGCTCGAACGCAGCACCGAAAAGGAACGCACGCAATTGCAGTCGTTGCTCTCTCGCGTACTCGACAACTTGCGCCAATCGGACTGAGCGCCAACTCCCATGCCCCTTTCTTTCCCAAGCCCGCGCTTCGGCGCATTGCCTGCCGTTCTCGTTTCCGCCGCATTGCTGGCCGGTTGCGCCAGCATGCACGGCCTCAAACCCGAAGGCCGCGCGCTCGACAGCAGCACGGTGCACAGCGAGCGCAGCCTGGGCGGCGTGCAGGTGGATGCGGCCTCGTGGCCGAAGACCGACTGGTGGAAGGCCTTCGGCGATCCGCAACTCGATGCGCTGGTTGACGAGGTGCTCGCCGGCAATCCCGATCTCGCGATCGCGGATGCACGCGCGCGCGAAGCGGTCGCGCAGGCCGGCGTGGTGGATGCCGCGCGCAAGCCTTCCCTGAGCGCCACGGCCAGCATCGCCGGCGCCAAGATTCCCACCACCCTGATCCCCGCGCCGTTCGGCGGCCATTTCGGCGTGGCCAAGTACGGCATCCTCGACTTCAAATGGGATTTCGACCTGTGGGGCGGCAGGCGTGCCGCATGGGAAGCCGCGCTCGGCAACGCGCGCGCAGCGGAAGTGGAATCGCAGGCCGCGCGCCTGATGTTGTCGGCGGAAGTGGTCGGCGCCTACGCCGCGCTCGGCGACGCCTACACGCAACGCGATCTGGCGCAGGCGGATCTCGAGCGCGCGCAAACGTTCGACAGGCTGACCATGCAACGCGTCAAGGCCGGCATCGACAGCAAGTTCCAGCAGACCCAGGCCGATGCCGCGGTCGCGCAGGCTCGGGCCCAGGTCGCCGCGGCCGACAACGAGGTGCGCAGCTCCGGCATCGGACTCGCGGTGCTGCTCGGTCGCGGACCCGATCGCGCGCTCGACATCAAGCCACCGAAGCCCCTGCCGGCGAATGCAATCGTGCTGCCTTCGACCTTGCCTGCCGATCTGATCGGCCGCCGCCCGGACGTGGTCGCCGCGCGCTGGCACGTTGAAGCAAGCGCGAAGGACATCAAGTCCGCAAAGGCCGCGTTCCTGCCCGACGTCAACATCATGGCGCTTGCGGGCTTGATCGCCGGGCCGGGCAAGAACCTGTTCCAGGCCGCGGCGGGTCTCTACAGCGTCGCGCCCGCCGTCAGCCTGCCGATCTTCGAGGGCGGCAAGCTGCGCGCCAACCTCGCCGGCAAGGACGCGGCGTACGACCTTGCGGTCGCGCAATACAACAAGACCGTGATCGCCGCGGTCAACCAGGTCGCACAGCAGGTGGACGTGCTGCAGGCGCTGGACGCGCAGATCGCGCAGTACGAACAGGCGCAGGCGAGCGCATCCCAGGCCTATGACCTCGCGATGCAGCGCTACCGCGGCGGCGTGGGCAATTACCTGGAAGCGCTCACCGTGCGCGAGAACCTGATCGGCGCCGAACGCAAGCTGGCCGCGCTGCAGACCCGGCGCGCGGGCGCCGCGGTGCAATTGATCGAAGCGCTGGGTGGTGGTTTCACGCCTTCCAGCGACACTCCTTCCGTCAGCGCGGCTGCCGCGCAAGTGAACAACGACCACAAGGCCAAAAAGCAATGACGTCGCAAGAACATCCTCCGGTTGATCCCGAACAGGCCGCACGCGAGCAGAAGCAGGCCAGGCGCGACGTGCGCCGGCGCTGGCTGCTGCGCGGACTGGTGGTGGTCATCGTGCTGGTCGGCATCATCTGGGCGCTGTATCACTTCCTGGTCGGCCGCTGGTACGAAAGCACCGACGACGCCTACGTCAACGGCAACGTGGTGCTGATCACGCCGCAGATTCCCGGCACGGTGGTCAGCATCGGCGCCGACGAGAACGACTTCGTGCGCGAAGGCCAGCCGCTGGTGAAGCTCGATCCCTCCGATGCGGAAGTCGCGCTGGCGCAGGCGGAAGCCGATCTCGCCGCCAGCGTGCGCAAGGTGCGCGGCTTGTACAGCGGCGTGAGTTCCTCGCAGGCCGATGTGGCCGCGCGCGAGGTCGCGGTTGCGCAGGCGCGCGCCGATTACCAGCGTCGCCTGGGCCTCGCCAAGTCCGGCGCGATCTCGGCGGAAGAGCTCGCGCATGCCCGCGAGGCACTGACCGCGGCGGAAAGCGCGCTCGCGGCGGTGAAGGGACAGCTCGCCACCACCCGCGCGCTGGTCGAGAACACGGAAGTCGCTTCGCATCCGGAGGTGCAGGCCGCGGCAGCCAAAGTGCGCGCGGCGTACCTGGACCTGCAGCGCGACACGCTGCTGGCACCGGTTTCCGGTCACGTCGCCAAGCGCTCGGTGCAGGTCGGCCAGCGCGTGCAGCCGGGCACGCCGCTGATGGCGGTGGTGCCGCTGACGCAGGTGTGGGTGGACGCGAACTTCAAGGAAACCCAGTTGACCGACATGCGCATCGGCCAGCCGGTGACGCTCACTTCCGATCTGTACGGCGGTGGCGTCACGTACCACGGCAAGATCGAAGGCCTGGGGGTCGGCACCGGCAGCGCGTTTTCGTTGCTGCCGGCGCAGAACGCGACCGGCAACTGGATCAAGATCGTGCAGCGGCTGCCGGTGCGCATCGATCTAGATCCCGGCGAATTGCAGAAGCACCCTCTGCGCATCGGACTTTCGATGAACGTGACGGTGAACCTGCACGACCAGAGCGGTCCGGTCCTGTCGGAGCACACGCCGTCCAAGCCGGTATTCAGCACCGACGTGTACGAGCGCGGCCGGCAGCAGGCCGACGCGTTGATCAACAACATCATCGCCGAGAACAGCGAAGCGCCTGCGAATACGTCGCCCGGCACGAATGCGCACTCGAAGGGACATTGATCTCGCGCTCGCAGGAATCCGCTTCTGCGTCATCCCGGCCATGGAACGGCCCGGAACCAGACCCCGGGGACGGAAGTAAAGCCACTGGATTCCGGCCTGCGCCGGAATGACGATCCCTCTCAAACACGACCGCTGCATGGCCACCAGCACAGCCCAACCTGCATCATTCGGCGAATTCCGTCCCGCCAGCCTGCCGCTGGCGACGATCGGCCTGTCGCTCGGCACCTTCATGCAGGTGCTGGACCTCACGATCGCGAACGTGTCGCTGCCGACCATCGCCGGCAATCTCGGCGCGAGCCAGAACCAGTCGGTGTGGGTGATCACCTCGTTCACCGTCGCCAACGCGATCGCGTTGCCGCTCACCGGCTTCCTGTCGCGCCGCTTCGGCGAGGTGAAGACGTTCGTCTGGTCGACGCTGCTGTTCTCGATCGCATCGCTGATGTGCGGGCTTTCGACCAGCCTCACGATGCTGGTGCTGTTCCGCGCGATCCAGGGCGCCGTCGCCGGCCCGATGTATCCGCTGACGCAAAGCCTGCTGGTGTCCATCTACCCGCACGAGAAACGCGGCATGGCGCTGGCGATCCTCGCCATGGTGACCGTCGTCGCGCCGATCGCCGGCCCGGTGCTGGGCGGCTACATCACCGACAACTATTCGTGGGAATGGATCTTCTTCATCAACGTGCCGATCGGCGTCGCCGTCAGCGCGGTGATCGCGGCCCAGCTCGGGGGGCGGCCGGAACATACCGAGCGCCCGCGCATGGATTACGTGGGCCTCGTCACGCTGATCCTCGGCGTCGGTTCGCTGCAGGTGCTGCTGGACAAGGGCAACGAGCTGGACTGGTTCCAGTCCAATTTCATCGTCGTGCTCGCGATCATCGCCGCGATCTCGCTGAGCATCTTCCTGATCTGGGAGCTGACCGACCGCGATCCGATCGTCAACCTGCGCCTGTTCCGGCATCGCAATTTCTCAGCCGGGACGCTGACGATGGTGCTGGCGTACGCCGTGTTCTTCGCGATCGGCCTGCTGGTGCCGTTGTGGCTGCAGGAAACGCTGGGCTACACCGCGATCTGGTCGGGGCTGGCGACCGCGCCGATCGGCGTCGCGCCGGTGCTGCTGACCTTCTTCATCGGCAAGTACGGAACGAAATTCGACCTGCGCTGGCTGGCCTCGTTCGCCTTCGTGATGATGGGCCTGACCTGCTTCCTGCGCGCCGAATTCACCACGCAGGTGGATTTCTACCACGTGGCGATGGCGCAGTTCCTCCAGGGCATCGGCGTGGCGTTCTTCTTCATGCCGATCCTCACCATCGCGCTGTCGGACCTGTCGGGGCGGGAAGTCGCTTCCGGTTCCGGCCTCATGACCTTCGTGCGTTCGCTCGGCGGCAGCTTCTCGGCCTCCATCACCACCTATTTCTGGGAACGCGGCGGCGCCACCAACCACGCCACGCTCGCCACGCACATCAGCGCCTACAACCCGCAGACGCAGGCCGCGATCGCGCAAAACGGCGGGAACGTGCAGCAGTTCGCCGCCGGCATCAACGGCGCGATCTCGCAACAGGGTGTGCAGATTTCCTTCGACAACCTGTTCTACATCTTCGGCTGGATCATCCTCGTGCTGATCGCGGTGATCTGGCTGGCCAGGCCGCCATTCATATCCAGGGGCGGCCCGGCCGCGGGCGGCGGACACTGAGGCCTTGACGCCGGTGCCGATCGCCGGTGCTAGATTGAAGCCGGCAAGGCCCGCGATGCGGGCGGTGCATGGAGCCGGCCATGGAGGCCAGGTGCACGGATTCGTGCGGCGGTCGGGTGGTCGAAGTGGCGTTGACCAGGCGCGGCTTCACTCCTCCGCGAGAGTCGCTGCTGGCCGAGGTGGAAGACGGGCACGTGCTGCACTTCCGCAGCTTCCCCTTCGCACTGCAGGCGGATGAATTGCGTCTGCTGGACGTGGCGATCGCCGATCCGCGGCACAAGAACATCAGCCTCGATCCGGGCAACGGCGCATTGCATGGCGTGCTGGGCGGAGATCCGCAGCGCGCCGCGGTGCGAAGATTGGTCACGCGCTATTTCGAAGCGGCGCACGATCTGGTTGACCGCCTCTTTCCTGAGTACCGTGCCGCCCTGCGACCGGCACCCACCAGCCTGCGCCTGCGGCGGATCGAGTCGCCCAAGACGCACTGGCGCAAGGACGACAGCCGCCTGCACGTGGATGCGTTTCCCTCGCGACCCAACCACGGCGAGCGCATCCTGCGCGTCTTCCTCAACATCAATCCGGATGGCGCAGCGCGGGTGTGGCGGGTCGGGGAATCGTTCGAGGCCGTTGCGGCGCGTTTTGCCCCCGCGGCGCGGCGCCAATGGCCCGGCGAGGCGGCGCTGCTGGCCGCGCTGCGGATCACCAAGCGCAGGCGCAGCGAATACGATCATTACATGCTGCAACTGCACGACGCGATGAAAGCCGACATGGCGTATCAATGCAGTTGCGACCAGCAGGCGGTGTCGTTCGAGCCCGGCTCGGCCTGGGTATGTTTTTCCGACCAGACCTCCCACGCCGCGATGTCCGGGCAATACCTGCTGGAGCAAACCTTCTTCCTCCCCGTCGCCGCGATGGCGCGACCCGACAGGGCGCCGCTCGCCGTGTTGCAGCGGCAACTGGGGCGCGCGCTCGTACCGCAACGCCCGGGCCGGCCGGGTTGAGGCCGCGGCCCGGGTTTGCGCTTCATCTTCGCGGGATGCGAGAGCGTGTGCAGAAGAAGAGGCACGCGGTTGCGCGCCTCTTCTTGATCGCAATCACTTCACCGGCACCATGAGGTGGTGGTACGGCGTGCCGGCCCACATCACGTATGGCGACGCGGTATTCGGATCCGCGCCCTTCGGGTATTGATCGTAGAAAGCCTGATCCGCGCCGACGATCATCACGTGCGGTCCGGTCTTGATCCAGTGATTGCTGGCGGTCGGCTTGCCGGCGTAAGGGTCGGTGTTGCTGGCATCGGTACCGCCCTCCAGCATGTACATCAGGCCGATCTTGCCGCTGGGCGGGGTCTTGTGCGTCATCATCGCGTTGACCCATTCCATCGCGTTCTTGTCCATGCACATCGGATCCGGCCCCGGCGTGTGCGGATCGTCGGGTATGCAGGTGAACCCGTTGTGGCCCTGGCGCAGGGTGCGCATCTTGCCGTTCGCATCCATGGCCACGATGGTCGCGTCCTTCGCCACGTTGGCGGGTGCTGCGCGTTCGGCACTTGCGATCAGTTGCGCGTCGCTGGTCGCGCTCTGTGCCGCGAACGGCAGCGCGGCGGCGATCAGTGCGAAAGCCAGAACCGTCTGATGCCCGATCGATACATTCCTGTTCATACGATCCTCCTTGAGGTGGGTAGTCCCCTGTCCAGTCGCGGGCGGCACGGGGCCGCCGCCTTCGCGCGCATCGCGAAGAAGAATCCGAACGACCTGCGGGCGCCTGCAAGCAATCGTTCAGAACGCCACGCCGGCCAGCAGCATGGTTTCGCCATGGTTGGGCTTGTGGAAATCACCGTTGGAAACATGACGCGCCACCAGTTGCCAGTGCGCGCCCTGCCAGCCGAGGCTGCTGACGAATTCGTAAGGCGTGCTGAGCGCATCGGTCTTGCCGTCCGTGGCCGCGACCTGGAACCCGAAGAACGCGCCGCGCCACAGGTACAACCGCGCGCCGGCCGCACCTACCCAGACGTCATTGTCGAGCCGCGCATTGGGCAGATCGGTGCGCGCGTTGAAGTGGCCCAGGCCGATCGCGGGCGCCCAATTGAATTTCCACCATGGTCGTGCATCGCCGATCCACTCGGCAAAAAAGACCGTGGTCCAGTCGTGATGCAGGGTCATGCTGCGGCCGCCGGACAGCTCCACCCGCGCCGCGGCGCGCGGAATGCAGGCCAGGAGCGCAGCCAGCACGAAGGCGGCGAGCAGCCATCCATGCACACGACGGTTTTTCGCGAAAGCGGACATGACCGGCGCAACTCGCCTGCCGCAGCAATGTCGCTGCGGCAGACTTCATCATACGCCGATCACAAGGCGCCGCTTCAAGCGTGTCAATGCTTCTTCGCGGATGATCCGATTGCCGGCTTGCCGGCCGCCTTCAGCCTGGCATCCAGGGCGGAAACCTCGCCGATCCGGATCGCGTCCCAGCTCGCCAGCACCGCGTCCAGCCTCGTGTTCAACGCGGCATAACCGGCGCGCGCATCCGGCGAAGGCGCGGCGTCCGCGCCACCATCCACGGCCTGCATCAGCGAACCGATCGCACCATCCAGGAAGTGGAAATTGTCGGTGCCGGGCGGCGCCATCGTCCACGCGTTGAAATGGTTGGGCGCTTCGGTGATGCCGGCGATCGCGACCACTTTCGCATCCAGCGCTTCGATCGCATTCGCGACGTCGCCGCTCGCGTTCCCATGCGCGGCCTGCAACTGCTTGTGCAACGCGCCGGCCTGCGCCTGCGCGGTCGCAAGCCTTGCCATCAGGCCCTCCACCTGCTGCGCCAGCGCGAACTGCTGGTCGAATGCCGACTGCGGCAGGTGCACGCGCGGATCGGCGACCACGTTGAGCGGCTGCTTGAACGCGCGGCCGTCCACTTTCAGTTCCACCGTGTACCGTCCCGGCGTCGCCCACGTGCCGTTCGCGTATGGGTTGCCGTCCGCCAGCACGGCCGGCGGCGCGTAGCGCAGCGGCCAGACGAAGCGGTGCAGACCCGGCGTCGCCTGCAGCACGCTCGGCACGTGCATCCAGTCCGCCGTCATGTTGATCTTCGAGAGATCCGGCTTCTTCGGCTGCTCCGCGCTGGAATAGTGCCGAACGAGCTTGCCGCTCGCGTCGTAGATCGAAAGCTCGACCGGCTTGC
>DASSFA010000338.1:0-3351 GCA_035694895.1 Rhodanobacteraceae bacterium
GCCGGAGGGCGCGGTGCGCGCCAAGCTCGAGAACATCGAAGCCGCGGGGGCGACGCTGCATCATTGCGCGCCGACACTCGCCGCGCGCGAAGAAACCTGTGCGCGCATCCAGCACGAGACCGGTGCGACGCTGGTGCATCCCTATGCCGATCGCAACGTCATCGCCGGACAGGGCACCGCGGCGCTGGAATTGCTGCGACAAGCCCCGGAACTGGAGATGGTGGTCGCGCCGCTGGGGGGCGGCGGACTGATGTCCGGCACGGCGATCGTCGCACGCGCGCTGTCACCGTCGACGGCATTGATCGCTGCGGAGCCCGCCGGAGCGGACGACGGCTACCGCTCGCTGCAACGCGGCGAGCGCGTCACCGACATCAAACCGGACACGATCTGCGACGGCCTGCGCGCCACCATCGGCGAAATCAATTTCGAGTTGCTTCGAGACAGTCGCATCGAGGTCGTGACCGTGAGCGACGAACAAGTGCTCGCCGCCATGCGCCTGCTGTGGACGCACCTCAAGCAGACAATCGAGCCGTCCTCGTCAACCGTGCTCGCCGCATTGTTCGCACATCGCGAGCGCTTTGCCGGGGAGCGCATCGGATTGATCCTGAGCGGCGGCAACGTGGACCTCGATCGGGTGGCGTTCGCGCGTTAGTTGGGTGGTAGATCTTGAAAAAGTATTCAACCAGTACACGCCAGTAGCGTAATGTCGCCCTCGCCGGGGCAGTTGAATCTCCCTCGATAAGCTTGCAATCCCGGAGGCATTGCTGCGCGGCTCGCAAAATTGCGGGAATAGAGCCTTCAATCGCGTGCAAAGCGGATTTCACCCATTTCAAGTTGCGGCGCCTTAACATGCTGGCGGCGCTCATCTAGAGAGCTATTCCGCTCAAATCATGGCGGCGTGTTTGCCAACCTCCCAATCCTGCTTGAGAATGAGACGCTCTACAGCTGGTGCGCGCGCGTGCACGCCTTGAATGATGGGCGGGATCCAATCTCGACGAGTCGACGATTGTTTGGATCTGCACACGCTGCATTTCAACATGACTTTCCTGCGCGAACCGAAGAGCTTACAAAGCGGGTTCCCGCGATACCACTGGATGCTCGAGTCCTCTCATTGTTGATTTCCACCCAATCTTGACCCGGGGTTTTCATCTAAAAGTGAGCCACCGGTTTGGGGTTGCAGCTTAGCTCAGGTTGCGGGTTTGGGTTTTCGGTTTGGGCTCCTTGGTGTCGCTGGTGTGGGTCTTGAAGCGGTAGCTGTCGTTGCCGGTTTCCACGATGTGGCAGTGATGGGTGAGCCGGTCGAGCAATGCTGTGGTGAGCTTCGCGTCACCGAACACGGCGGCCCATTCGGCGAAGCCGAGATTGGTGGTGATGACGAGACTGGCATGTTCGTAGAGCTTGCCGATGAGGTGGAACAGCAAGGCGCCGCCGGCCTGCGAGAACGGCAGGTAACCCAACTCGTCGAGGATCACCAGGTCCAACGTGGCCAGACGCGTGGCCAGTTGTCCCTGCTTGCCGGCGGCCTTTTCCTGTTCGAGGGCGTTGACCAGCTCGATGGTGGAGAAGAAGCGCACGCGCCGATGACCGTGCGTGATGGCCTGCACGCCGATTGCAGTGGCGAGGTGGGTCTTGCCGGTACCCGGTCCGCCGACCAGGACGACGTTATGGGCATTATCCATGAACTCGCCGCGGTGCAACTGGCACACCAAGGGTTCGTCAACGACGCTCTGCGTGAAGTCGAAGCTTGAGAGGTCGCGGTAGACCGGGAAGCGCGCGGCCTTCAACTGGTACGCCACCGAACGCACCTCGCGTTCGGCCACTTCCGCCTTGAGCAGCGTGGTGATGACGGGTAACGCCTGGTGATACAGCGGCGCATCCTGCTGGGCTAGTTCATCGAAGGCCTGGGCCATGCCGTGCAGGCGCAACGACTTCAAGGTGGCGAGGGCGGCATCATGCGACATGGCGGACCCTCCTCAACGTGTCGTAACGGGCGACGTTGGCCACCGGCTCGACTTTGAGGACCAATGCCGGCGGTGCCGCCAACGGTGCGGGCAGCGTCTCGCCGGTCAATCGGGCCAACAGGTTCAGCACGTGCGGCTTGGACGGCACGTTGGCTTCCAGCGCCAGTTCCACCGCAGCCAGCACCGCCTGCTCGTCGTACTGCAGCACCAGCGCGAGGATCTCGACCATCTCGCGATCGCCGCCGGGGCGCCGCAGCAGGATCGTCTGCAAGCGCCGGAACCCTTCGGGCAACTCAGCGAACGGCGCGCCGTTGCGCAGGGCGCCGGGTTTGCGTTGTACCACGCTGAGGTAGTGTCGCCAGTCGTAGATCGTCTGTCCGCCATCGTGGCGGCGATTGATCCGGCGCCGGTGCTCGGCAATGACCTGGCCTTCGGCAGCGAAGACCACGCACTCGGCATACAGCCGCACGCTGACCGGGCGGTTGGCGAAGCTGGCCGGCACGCTGTAGCGGTTGCGCTCGACGTGCACAAGGCAGGTCGGCGTCACTCGCTTGGTCTGTTCGACGAAGCCGTCGAACGGCACCGGCATCACCATCAGGTGCGGTTGTTCCTCGCGCCAAACTTCGGCGATCGTCCGCTGCGGCCGCTCGGGATGCGGCAGCGTTTGCCACAGCTCGATGCAACGTCGCTCCAGCCAGTTATTGAGCGCGGCAAGATCCGAGCAGGCCGGGACGTCTGGCCACACCCGGTGCCGGGAATCCTGCACGTTCTTCTCGATCTGACCCTTCTCCCAGCCCGAAGCCGGATTGCAGAACTCGGCCTCGAACAGATAGTGGCTGACCATCGCGGCAAAGCGCGCGTTGACCTGGCGGCTCTTGCCGCGGCCGGGGATGCGATCCACCGCGGTCTTCATGTTGTCAAAGATCCCGCGCCGGGGAACGCCGCCGAACACCGCGAACGCATGCGCGTGCGCATCGAACAGCATCTCGTGCGTTTGCAGCGGATAGGCGCGCAGCAGGAAGGCCCGGCTGTGGCACAACTTGAACTGCGCGATCTGCAGCTTGATCCGCTCGCCGCCGATCACGGCAGCATCTTCGCTCCAATCGAACTGGAACGCCTCGCCAGGTGCAAACGCCAACGGCACGAAGGTGCCGCGTCCGGCCGTGCGCAGACGTTCCTGCTCACCACGCCGCCAGTCACGCGCGAATGCCGCCACTCGGCCATAGGAACCGGGATACCCCTTCGCCCGCAGCGCCGCGTACATCTGCCCTGCCGTGTGCCGCTGCTTGCGCGACGACGCTGCGTTAGAACGCAGCCACTCCGTCAGCTCGGCCGCGTAGGGATCAAGCTTGCTCGGACTCTTGCGCTTGGGATAGCGGGGCTCGACCTC